>VIKJ01000003.1 GCA_008080615.1 Chitinophagaceae bacterium
TGTAGCTGGTAAAAAAGCGGTCATTTATATCACTGCTGAAAATACTGATTTGCGTTTGTCATTTACTGGTACAGCTAATTTTAAAACACTAAAGCAGCCAATGGAAACACAAATTTGTGTATTTGTTGACCCTTCCACAACATTTCAATCATATATTGGTATTGGGGGAGCAATTACTGATGCAGCTGCTGAAACATTTGCTAAATTATCTAAAAAAAATCAACAAGATTTATTGGCTGCATATTTCAGCAAGGAAAATGGAATTGGTTATACAATAGCAAGAACCAATATAAATAGTTGCGACTTTAGTAGTGATATGTATACCTATATAAAAGATGGGGATAAACTTTTACAAAGTTTTTCAATTGATCACGATCTTAAATATAAAATTCCATTTATAAAGCAAGCTACTGCTGCAGCTGGCGGTAAATTACAATTATTTGCTAGTCCTTGGAGTCCACCAGCTTTCATGAAGGATAATAATAATATGCTACAAGGTGGAAAGTTAAGTGCAAACTATTATCAAAGTTGGGCTTCCTATTATACTAAATTTATAAAAGCTTATGAAAAAGAAGGGATGCCTATTTGGGGTATATCGGTTCAAAATGAACCTATGGCTAAGCAAAAGTGGGAGAGTTGTATATATACTGCAGAAGAGGAACGAGATTTTATTAAAAACTATTTAGGGCCAACAATGCAAAAAGCAGGCTATGGCAATAAAAAAATAATTGCTTGGGACCATAATAGGGATCTTATTTTTCAACGGGCACAAACCTATTTCAATGATCCTATTGCATCAAAATATATATGGGGTATTGGATTTCACTGGTATGAAAATTGGAGTGGTGGAGAACCTATGTATGACAACGTTAAACGCGTTCAGGAATCATTTCCTAATAAAAAATTATTTTTTACAGAAGGTTGTGTAGAACGATATGAAATTAGTAGATTAAATGATTGGGCTTTGGGTGAGCGATATGGTAAGTCAATGATTAATGATTCATATTACTATATTGGGCATTTTTCCAAATTTATTCAACAAGGCGCAAAGAGAATTAGCAGTAGTGCCAGCAGGAGTAAGCTATTAACTACTGCTTTTAAAAATTCGAATGGAAAATCAGTTGTAATTGTGATGAACCAAGATAAAGAGTCAGTACCATTTTTTTTATGGGTAAATGGAGAAGCTGCAGAGTTAAATGCTTTACCTCATTCAATTCTAACGTTGATTTATTAAAAGTATTTTTTCATGAAAAATTGTGGGGTAATGAATGTTTGTTTCATAATTTACAGTTTTGTGTTGGCAGCATGCAGCAAAAAAGAAGCTGGTAGTGTAGTTAACTCTATTCCCAATGGATCATCTTTCAATGTATTATATACTAAAGTAAATGGAATTAATATTGAAGGGTCAAATAATTATAATTACCCAGTTAATTCAAACATTAAAATTAGTTTTAACGATAAAATTGATAAGTCAACTGTTACGGCTATTAACTTATCAATGAATGGGGGAAGTGCTGTATCCATTAGTTATACTTATGAAAATAATGACAGTACTGTAGTTGTTGTTCCCAATGCTCCACTTAAATATCTTTCTAAGTACCTTATTTATATAGATAATTCTGTAAAATCTATTGCCAAAGCTGTACTCGTAAATCCAGTAAATGCAGTATTTGCTACCCAGATAGATTCTTCAAATAAATTTCCTTTATTATCTGATAATGCTTTATTAGATACGATTCAAAAAAGAACCTTCAATTATTTTTGGGAGTTTGCTCATCCTGTTTCTGGTCTTGCAAGAGAAAGGAATACATCTGGAGATATAGTAACTTCTGGGGGAAGTGGTTTTGGAATTATGGCCATACCAGTTGCTATTAACCGAAACTTTATTACCAGAGCTGAAGGGTTAGCTAGAATGCAAAAAATAGTCACTTTTTTAAAAAATGTAGCTGTAAAATTTCATGGTGTATTTCCACATTGGATTAATGGAAAAACAGGAACTCCTATTGCTTTTAGCCCTAAAGACAATGGGGCTGATTTAGTTGAAACATCTTTTTTAATGGCTGGTCTTCTTACAGCTAGACAATATTTTGATAGAAATATAAATGAAGAAATAAACCTGCGAACAGATATTAATTTGCTTTGGAACGCTGTTGAATGGAATTGGTTTCGTCAATCTAATCAAGATGTTTTGTATTGGCACTGGAGTCCTAATTTTAATTGGGAAATGAATCATAAAATTGATGGGTGGAATGAATGTTTAATTACCTATTTATTGGCAGCATCTTCGAATATCGATTCTATTCCATCTGTTGTTTATCATAAAGGGTTTGCTAAAAGTGGTGCAATTGTAACAGGCAATACTTATTTTAATTTCCAATTGCCTATGGGGCCGTCTTACGGAGGTCCACTTTTTTGGTCGCATTATAGTTTTTTAGGAATTAATCCAAATGGGTTAAAAGACAGATATGCAGATTATCAGCAACAAGTGGTCAATCATACAAAAATAAATTACACCTATTGTATACAAAATCCTAAAAACTTTTTTGGATACAGCAGTAGTTGTTGGGGTTTAACTGCAAGTGACATTCCCAATGGTTATGCAGCGAATGATCCTGCCAATGATATTGGTGTTATTTCTCCAACAGCTGCATTGTCTTCTTTTCCATATACACCTGCAGAAAGCATGCAGGCACTTAAGTTTTTCTATTATAAGCTAGGAGATAAAATTTGGACTGAAAACGGATTCATGGATGCATTCAGTTTAAAGGAGGGTTGGTATTCTGGAACTACATTGGCTATTGATCAAGGCCCGATAATCATAATGATTGAAAATTATAGAACTCAGCTTATTTGGAATTTATTAACTAGCTGCCCTGAAGTAAAAAGGGGAATGAATAATCTTGGCTTTACAGCACCGTATTTATAAATAATTTTGAATATATTTTATGCATTTTTCTTTTAAAATTTTTTACTTATTAGTTATTGGTTTTTTTTTGAATGAACGGTGTGATGCACAACAAAAAACATATTGTAACCCTATTAATATCGACTACGGATTTACGCCTATTCCCAATTTTTCACAATGGGGCAAACATAGGGCAACTGCAGATCCTGTTATAGTAAATTACAAAGGTGATTACTATTTATTTAGCACTAATCAATGGGGATATTGGTGGAGCAGTGATATGCTAAAATGGAATTTTGTATCAAAAAAATTTTTGCGACCTTGGAATGAAGGTTATGATGAACTTTGTGCACCTGCTGTTGGAATAGTTGGTGATACTATGATTGTAATTGGATCTACCTACACCAATAAATTTACACTTTGGATGAGTACTAATCCAAAAGATAATAATTGGAAACCGATTGTGGATTCCTTTGAAATTGGCGGTTGGGATCCGTCTTTTTTTACTGATGATGATGGAAAGCTATACATGTATAACGGTAGTAGTAATGTTTTCCCGCTTTATGGTGTTGAATTAGATAGAAAATCTTTCAAACCAATTGGCACTCGGAGAGAAATGCATTCTTTAAAACCTTGGCGCTATGGATGGCAGCGCTTTGGTGAGCATATGGACAATACTTTTTTAGATCCATTCATGGAAGGGGCATGGATAACTAAGCACAATAAAAAATATTACCTACAATATGGTGCCCCCGGAACAGAGTTTAGTGGTTATGCAGATGGGGTAGCTGTTTCAGATAAACCTTTGGGTGAACCTTTTGGTAATTTTATAGAACAATCCGATCCTTTGAGTATGAAATTGGGAGGCTTTGCCAGAGGAGCTGGACATGGTGCTACATTTAAAGACAATCAAGAAAATTTTTGGCATGTTAGCACTATCATGCTTTCGGTTAAAAATAATTTTGAAAGAAGAGTCGGAATTTGGCCAGCAGGTTTTGATAAAGATGATATGATGTGGTGTAGCACTTCGTTTGGTGATTATCCGCATTATTTACCAGCATTTCGTGAAAATGATGCTAGCCCAGTTCAATCAAATCCTTCTTTTACAGGTTGGATGTTGCTTAATTACAATAAGCCTGTTTTGGTTTCTTCTACTTTAGGTGCTTTTTCTTCAAACAATGCTGTTGATGAAAATATGAAAACGTATTGGAGTGCTGAAAGCAATCAAAAAGGTGAGTGGATTCAATCTGATTTAGGGAAAATTGCTACAGTTAGGGCTATTCAAATAAATTATGCAGATCAAGATGTTGAATATTTAGGTAAGCAAACTAATATCTATCATCAATATATAATCTATACTTCATTGGATGGGAAGACATGGGATATTTTGATAGATAAGTCGAAGAATAAAACAGATATTCCTCATGAATATATAGAATTAGATAAACCGATTCAATCGCGATTTATAAAAATGGAGAATATCCATATGGCTAGTGGGAAATTTGCAATAAGTGGGTTAAGAGTATTTGGAAATGGAAATGGTTATAAGCCAACACCCGTATCGCAATTTTTAGTTCTTAGAACAGAAAAAGATAAGCGTAGCGCATGGATTAGGTGGAGTAGTATGGATAACGCATTTGCTTACAATATATACTATGGAACAGATCCTGATAAACTTTATAACAGTATTATGGTATATGGTGCCAATGAGTATTGGTTTAAAGGAATGGATTTAAAAAAAACGTATTACTATACGATAGAAGCAATAAATGAAAATGGTGTATCTGAAAAATATAAAACAATAAAAGTAGAATAATGAAACGAGTAATAGCAATTGTATTATGTGTAATCGTAATTATGCCTTCACTAGATGCACAAGATTTTAAAATGAACCATTTTATTAAGGCCTTGATGCAGAAAATGACTATTGAAGAAAAATTAGGACAACTAAATCTTCCAAGCTCGGGAGATTTTGTAACAGGTAATGCAGCAAGTTCGGATATAGCAAAAAAGATTGTAGCAGGAAAAGTTGGTGGAATATTTAATATTAAATCTTTGGCAAAAATTAAAGAGGTACAAAAATTAGCAATCGAAAAAAGTAGGCTAAAAATTCCTTTAATGTTTGGTATGGATGTGATTCATGGATATGAAACGGTTTTCCCTATTCCGCTTGGTTTAAGTTGTACTTGGGATATGAATTTAATTGAACGGAGCGCTAGAATAGCTGCAAATGAAGCAAGTTCAGATGGCATTAATTGGACATTTTCACCCATGGTAGATATTTCAAGAGATCCAAGATGGGGAAGAGTATCTGAGGGAAATGGCGAAGATCCTTTTTTAGGTGCACAAATTGCAAAAGCAATGGTGAAAGGATATCAAGGAGATGACTTATCAAAGAACAACACTATCATGTCATGTGTAAAACACTATGCTTTGTACGGGGCTGTGGAAGCAGGCAGAGATTATAATACTACAGATATGAGTAGAGTAAGAATGTTCAACGAATATTTAATGCCTTATAAAGCTGCTGTAGATGCAGGGGTTGGATCGATAATGACATCTTTTAATGAAGTAGATGGTGTGCCAGCTACTGCAAATAAATGGCTACTTACGGATGTATTAAAAAAACAGTGGGGTTTTAAAGGACTGGTAGTTTCCGATTATACTGGTATAAATGAAATGGTTGCACATGGTATTGGCAATTTGCAAACAGTTGCTGCAAGAGCGCTAATGGCAGGATTAGATATGGATATGGTTGGGGAAGGCTTATTAACTACAACTGAGCAATCATTAAAAGATGGAAAGGTTACAATGGCTCGTATTGATGAAGCATGTAGAAAAATTTTGGAGGCAAAATACAAACTAGGTTTATTTGAAGATCCCTATAGATATTGTGATGAGAATAGGGCCAAATCAGAAATATATTCTATTAGCAATAGAAATGAAGCCAGGAGCATTGCTGCGCAGAGTTTTGTATTATTAAAAAATCAGCATCAATTATTACCTATAAAAAAATCGGGTACGGTTGCTTTATTGGGGCCTCTTGCAGACAATGCAGAAAATATGGGTGGGACCTGGAGTGTTGCTGCTAATTTAAGTAAATCTGTTTCTTTAAAAACAGGATTAAATGAGGTATTAGGTGACAAAGTAAAAATTTTATATGCTAAAGGATCCAATTTAGACGATGATTCAGCATTTGAAAAAAGAGCAGGTATGTTTGGTAAGTCTTTTAAAAGAGACAATCGATCAGCAGAAGAAATGATAAGTGAGGCTTTAATAATTGCGAACAAAGCAGATGTAATAATTGCAGCTTTAGGAGAAAGTGCAGAAATGAGTGGGGAAAGTAGTAGTAGAACTAACATAGAAATTCCCCAATCACAAAAAAACCTTCTCAAAGCGTTAATAAAAACGGGTAAACCAGTTGTATTGGTTTTATTTACAGGTAGGCCATTGGCCTTGCAATGGGAGCAAGAAAATGTACCTGCTATATTAAATGTATGGTTTGGAGGCTCCGAAGCACCTTATGCCATTGCAGACGTTTTGTTTGGTGATGTTAATCCTTCTGGAAAACTATCAACTACTTTTCCTCAAAATGTAGGTCAAGTACCTTTGTATTACAATCATAAAAATACAGGTAGACCATTAACTGGTAATTGGTTTCAAAAATTTCAAAGTAATTATATAGATATAAGCAACGAGCCAGTATATCCATTTGGTTTTGGGTTAAGTTATTCATCATTCTCTTATTCTGAAATAACTTTAAGCTCTAAGAAAGTAAAAGGCAACCAAGATTTAACGGCAACTATAACAATTACCAATAATAGTAAAATTGATGGTAAAGAAGTGGCACAATTGTATATACGCGATATTGTAGGGTCAATCACTAGGCCTGTAAAAGAACTAAAAGGATTTCAAAAAATTAATTTAGCTGCTGGTGAATCTAAAACAGTAAGTTTTAAGATTACTACAGATGATTTAAAATTTTATAATTATGAACTTAAATATGATTGGGAACCAGGTGAATTTCAAATTATGATTGGCACCAATTCAAATGATGTAAAAATGGCAATTGTAAATTGGGAGAAATAATTATATTTAACAAAATCAATCAGATGTATACGAGCCATTTTGCCCTTAAAAGAGTTGTTATTTTTTTTATTTCATTGTGTATTCATGAGGTTCATTCCCAAGCAAAGCCAGAGTGGAATGCTATATTCAATAAAATCAATACGGAAGTACAAACTAATTCTAAAGCCTATAGCAGTCTTAAAACGGCCACTGAAACCATTGGTCACAGATTAACAGGATCTGCCAACGGAGAAAAAGCTGAAGCCTTTGCTTATAATTTGTTGAAATCATATGGATTTAAAGATGTTCGATATCAACCATTTGAAGTAGAAAGTTGGAGTAGGGGAACCCTCTCTGTAAAAGTGGGTGCTGACGCAGCCAATATGCAAAATGTAAAATCAGTTTCATTGGCGCATTCACCAGTTAAAGCCACAGTTAATTTAGAACTGGTAGATATGGGTAATGGGATGGAAGAAGATTATTTAAATAATCCAGGCAAAGTTACTGGTAAAATTGCCCTAGTTTATTTGGGAGTGCTGCCTGGTTCAAAGCCTGGAACTAAATCATTGCATCGTTCCGAAAAAACAGCCCTTGCTACCAAATATGGTGCTGAAGGAATCATCATTATTAATACAGCAAATGGCGGAATTTTATTAACAGGAACTGCGTCTGTTACAGGTAAATTGATTCCAATTCCTGCAGTGTGTATTGGTAAAGATGATGGGTTGAAATTAAAAAATCAAGTAGCTGCTTCAAAAACAATGGCTGCAATTGATATGACCAATTTCTCTGGATTAATTAAAGCCAGAAATGTTATAGCTACTATTAAAGGTAAATCTATCCCTAACGAAAAAGTTGTAGTTGGTGGGCACTTAGATAGTTGGGATTTAGCAACTGGTGCTATTGATAATGGAATTGGTTCATTTTCTGTATTGGATATGGCAAGAACATTTAAAGCATTGAATTTGCAACCGGCACGAACAGTAGAGTTCATTCTATTCATGGGCGAAGAAGAAGGATTGCTTGGGTCTAGGGCTTATGTGGATGCTGCTATCAAAAACAAAAGCATTGATCAGCTGCGTTATATGCTTAACTATGATATGACCAATGATCCTAAGGGTTATTCAACAACTGCAGAAGAAAGCAAAGAATTGTTTCAATCAATTGGTGCTATTGCGCAAAGTTTTGATACAGCTTATAAAAATACATTTAGGGCAGGAGCAGGGTTGCATAGTGATCATCAGCCGTTTATGTTGCAAGGTATACCAACTGGTGGAGGTGCTGGAGGAACATTGCCTAATAATGCAGGTCCATGTTATCATGCAGACTGTGATGTATTTAGTTTGGTAGACGAAAAAGGAATAAAGAATACGGTTCGTTTTAGTTCAATGTTGTTATATGGTATTGCTGATGCTATAGAAATTAAAGCAAAACATTTTACCGATGCTGAAACAAAAGCATTCTTAATAAAGAATAATCTAAAAGAACCATTGGAAATTGCTGGTGAATGGCGTTGGAAAGATTAGTTGGTAAATGAAATAATTAAAGGGTCAGTTTTTACTGATCCTTTTTTGTATGAGTAATGATAGATAAACTGAAACTACAGCAGTTAGCATACCGGCTCCTGCATCTAGCGGAAAATGTTGTGCTAAATACACCCTAGAATATCCTACCAAGGCTGCAATAAAAAATCCAATGATCCAAAAATAACGGGCTGATAAAACTAAACATAAGATTAAATATACACTAAATGCAGTGGTATTATGCCCTGATGGAAAGCTATTGGAATGATGCAATTCAACACCTTCAACAGTATGTATTTGTGTTAAGTTGGTAATTGTAGCAGCAGGTCTTGCTTCATTGGGAAATACAAATTGTTTAGAACCTTGTACAATTAAAGTAGAAAAAATAATGGTTGCCAACAAGAGGGGAAACAGCTGTTTTTTGTAAATGAAAATAAACACAGCTAAAGGAACCCAAATAATACCATCTCCTAGATAAGTTAGATAATGAAAAAAATAGTCTGCAGCAATCCCTAAATCTTCGTTTAGTAAAAGGAATAATTCAATTTTACCTCCTAAAAGAGAAAGCACAATGAGCATAATACCCAACCCACTACTGAGTAAAGCGCCATTTTTATAAGATGCAGTATTGAGTAATTTCAAAACAATTGATTTGTATGCAAATATAGGTATTCAAATTGCTGAAAATAATAACCCAACACTTTAGCAAGAAATCATACATAAGCGTTGGGTTACCTTTAAAAAATCATGGTTTTTCACTAGTTAGGCAACTCCTGCTAACTCTAAGCTTCGTTTTTTTAAATGAATGATGTCTAAATTGTCTATGATAGGATCAGGTGTTAGTATCAATGAAGTATTGTTCTGCTTCCACCAATCAAATTGAACCAATTTTTGGCAATGCAGCACTCCAATTAAATATTTACGGTCTTCTTGTGCATGCCATTCTTCAATCCATTCAAAATCTTCCCTTGGTATATATTTCCAATCATCAAAACTTAAATACACTTTCAGGTAATAATCATTGGTCAATTGATGGGGTTTATGGTGATACAGTTTTTTATATTCATATTTATAATTGTATCTAAGTGCAGCTATATCACTTAATACTGCTGATGCAGTAGGAAAACTTCCTGCACCTTTTCCATAAAAAAATTGTTTATCGGCAAATCCACTTTCTATCACTACGCCATTGTATTCGTTTTTTACAAAGGAGAGGGGGTCATTTTGTGGAATGAATTGTGGTATTACGAAGGCTGCTACCTGCCCATTTTTTAACTTTTTTGCTTGTGCAATTAATTTTATATCAAACCCTTTTTCTTTGGCTACTGCCGCATCACTGCCTTGAACATTTTGAATTCCTGTAAATAAAATGCGATCTGGATGAGAAACAATCCCATAGGCATGATTCAATAAAATGGTCCATTTATTTACTGCATCAAATCCGTCTACATCCAAGCTAGGATTGCTTTCTGCAAATCCCAATTGCTGGGCTAGCATTAACGCAGATGCAAAATCTAATTTATCTTCAAACATTTTAGTGAGAATAAAATTGGTTGATCCATTCACGATAGCTTTGATGGAATGCAACAAATCATTATCATAATATTCCTCTAAATTTCTAATTACTGGTATAGAGGCACATGCTGAAGCTTCATATAATAAAGATTGCCCAGTTTCTTCTTGCAAGGCTAAAATAGCCGGTAAATTATCTGCAATCATTTTTTTACTGGCACTTACCACTGCTTTATTATTTCTCAAAGCGGTTTGAACAATATTAAATGCTGCTACTGAATCGTCAATTACTTCTACTATAACATTGATCTCATCATCATTAAGTAATTCATTTTTGTCTGTGGTAAATAATGAAGCTGGTGCATTCCTTTCTTTCGTAGCATTTTTGATACATACTTTTTTAATACTGGCTTTTAATGAAGGGGTTTGTTGTAATACTTTATACAATCCTTCACCAACTACTCCAAAACCAAATAATCCAATCGTGAGCTGTTTGTGTGCTTCCATTTTTCTGTTTAATTTATTGTTGTTAGTGCTTGTTTAAATGGGTTGTTTGTTTTTTGTAAGTCCAATGCTTGTTGAAGATCTTTAATTAAATCATCGGCGTCTTCTAAGCCAATAGACAATCTTACTAAACTATCTGCAACTCCTGCGGCCCTTCTTTTTGTGGCTGGTATAGATTTATGGGTCATATTGGCTGGATGTGATATTAAACTTTTAATACCTCCTAGGCTTTCTGCCAATTTAAATAGTTGTGTGCTGGTTACCAGTTCTATTGCCGCTTTTTCTGTGTTTGTTTTTAAACTGAAAGAAATAATTCCTCCAAATCCTGAAGATTGTTTTGCAGCAATGGTATGGTTGGGATGATTACTCAAACCTGGATAATATACTTTGTCTACAGCAGGATGGGTCGTTAAAAACTGTGCAATGGATAGTGCACTATTACAATGTTGCTTCATCCTTAAATGCAAAGTTTCAATACCTCTGATTACTAACCAGCTATCGAATGGGCCTAGAATTGCGCCACAAGCATTTTGTAGGTACTTTATTTTGGCACCTAGTTCTGCTGTTTTTGTTACTACTACACCTGCAATCAAATCACTATGACCTCCTAAATATTTTGTAGCACTATGTACTACAATGTCTGCTCCAAGTGCAATTGGTTGTTGTAAAACGGGTGAAGCAAAAGTATTGTCTACACAAAGCAAGCAATTGTGCGCTTTGGCAATTTTAGCGATTGCTTCTATATCACTAATTTTTAGTGTTGGGTTGGTTGGCGTTTCAATCCAAATGAGTTTTGTTTTGGGAGTAATCGCATTAAAAACTGCTTCAACATTGCTAGTATCTGTGTAATGAACTTTGATTCCAAATTTTTCATAAACAGCGGTAAATAGTCAGTATGCTCCACCATAAATATCATCTACTGCTACAATTTCATCACCTGTTTCTAGTAATTTTATAATGGCATCAATAGCAGCAAGCCCACTTGCAAATGCAATGCCTGTTGCCCCTTTTTCTAATTTTGCTACCAAATGTTCCAATGTTTCTCTGGTTGGATTATTGGTTCTGGAATAATCATATCCCTTATTCTCTCCAGGTGCATCTTGCACAAATGTGGAAGTTTGGTAAATAGGTACCGATATGGCGCCTGTTAAGGGGTCTACTGGAATGCTGTGAATTAATTCTGTGGCTGTGCTCATGTTAAACAATTTTTTCCTCTTTTAATAAAGAAGGGTGAATGAATTTTGTAAAAATTCTTGCAATACAAATGAAGAAAGGGAGCTTGGGATTCAGCCAATAAAAAAGCCCATCTGTTAAGTCAGATGGGCTGTATATAATTTACCAATTGGTTATGTACGGCTTAACTCTGACTTATCTTCTCCCGATAAACCGGGATTGGAATTGGCACCTTCATACAACTGAGTGGTTATATGGGTTGCCAAGGCTTCATAGGGCCAAAACCCTCTGCCTTTCTTGATAAGTATATTAAAGAACTGATGCAAATATAAGAGGGGATATTGAATTTGCCAAATATTAGTCTACTAATTTAGTAGGAAATGTTCGCCTTTATTATTTTTTCACACTCAGAACCATTCAACCCCTTGGCTGTTTGTATATTTACCCTTTCTTATGGCAAAAAAGCAAATACTTACCCATCCTAGTTTAGCAAAAGAAGAAGAATATATTGATGTGTTTGGCGCAAGGGAACACAATCTTAAAAATGTAGACATCCGAATTCCTAAAAATAAATTGGTTGTTTTTACTGGAGTAAGTGGAAGTGGTAAGTCATCATTGGCATTTGATACTATTTATAATGAAGGACAACGCAGGTATATGGAAAGCTTTAGCGCATATGCTCGCCAGTTTATGGGAGATATGGAACGTCCTGATGTAGACAAAATAACGGGGCTTTCTCCTGTAATTTCCATTGAACAAAAAACGACCAATAAAAATCCTCGTTCTACTGTAGGCACTGTAACTGAAGTATACGATTTTCTTCGACTATTTTATGCACGTATTGGAGAAGCCTATAGTTACAATACGGGAAAAAAAATGGTGAAGTTTAGTGAAGAAGAAATTGTAGACAATATTTTCACTAAGTATGCAGGAAAAAAAATTAGCTTACTAGCTCCACTTATTCGTGGAAGAAAAGGCCATTACCGTGAACTTTTTGAAGAAACTAGAAAAAAGGGTTTTTTAAAAGTGCGCGTTGATGGGGAAGTAATGGATCTTACTCCAAAATTGCAGGTAGATCGTTATAAGATCCATGATATTGAAGTAGTCATTGATCGTTTACAAGTTACGCCAGATATGAAGGTTCGTTTGAGCCAAAGTGTTCAACAAACACTTAAAATGGGCAAGGATCTATTATTTCTTTTGCTAAACGATACAGGAAAAACCATTCAGTATTCTAAGCAACTCATGTGCGAAGACACGGGAATCAGTTACGAAGAACCTTCTCCTAATGCTTTTTCTTTTAATTCACCTTATGGTGCATGCCCTACTTGTAAAGGATTGGGTAATGTTTCTACAATTGATATGCAAGCCATTATTCCAGATGCAAATCTTACCATCAATGAAGGTGGGATTGCTCCATTGGGAGTACAAAGGGATGCTTATATGTTTAGAAATGTAGAAGTACTGGCTAAAATACACAAGATCAATTTAAATAAGCCAATTAAAGAGTTAAGCACTGCTTCATTAAATATTTTGCTTTATGGTAACGCAGATGGCGGAACGCTAGATACAGAGAATGCTGATGACGCTGTTCCTTTTAAACCTTATGAAGAAGTATTCGAAGGTATTATTCCGATGCTAAAACGGTGGTTTGCGGGAGTGAATAGTGATGGAATGAGAGAATGGGTAGAGCAATTTATGGAATTAAAAACCTGTAGTAGTTGCGGAGGTCAAAGACTTAAAAAAGAAAGCCTTTGGTTTAAAGTAGATGAAAAAAATATTGCAGAATTAAGTGACCTGAATTTAGATAAACTGCAAATTTGGTTTACTGGGTTAGAAAAAAGAATGAATAAAAAGCAGAATCTCATTGCAAAAGATATTCTGAAAGAAATTAGAGAGCGGTTGCAATTTTTATTGGATGTTGGCCTTACTTATCTATCATTAAATAGACCTTCTAAATCTTTAAGTGGAGGAGAGTCTCAACGTATCAGGTTGGCTACACAAATAGGTTCCCAATTACAAGGCATTACTTATATTTTAGATGAGCCTTCCATTGGGTTACATCAGCGAGATAATCAGCAATTGATTCATGCCTTGCAAAATTTAAGAGATATTGGTAATTCCGTTTTGGTAGTAGAGCACGATAAGGATATTATGTTGGCTGCAGATCACTTGGTAGATATTGGTCCTAAAGCAGGCAAGTTTGGTGGTCATATTGTATCTGCAGGAACACCAGCTGAGGTATTAAAAAGCAATTCAGAAACAGCACAATATTTAAATGGTACTAAAAGCATTGCTGTTCCTAAAGAACGTAGGCAGGGTAATGGTAAATCATTGGTATTAAAAGGGGCATCGGGCAATAATTTGCATGGGGTAGATGTAGATTTTCCGTTGGGTAAATTGATTGTAGTGAGTGGTGTAAGTGGGAGTGGCAAGAGTACATTAATTAATGAAACGGTTTATCCTATTTTATCTAAGCATTGTTATAATAGCAGGGTTAGTCCGATGCCATTTAAATCTATTAAGGGTTTAGAAAATATTGATAAGGTAATTGAGATAGATCAGTCTCCTATTGGTAGAACCCCCCGAAGCAATCCGGCAACTTATTGTGGTTTCTTTACCGAAATAAGAACCTTGTTTGCATCGGTACCCGAAGCAAAAATCAGAGGATACAATGCGGGCAGATTCTCTTTCAATGTTAAAGGTGGCCGTTGCGATGTTTGCGAAGGGGGCGGAATGCGGGTGATTGAAATGAACTTTTTGCCTGATGTGTATGTGAACTGTGAAAAATGCAATGGTAAAAGATACAATCGAGAAACCCTCGAAATAAGATACAAGGGAAAATCTATCAGTGATGTATTGAATATGACAGTTGAAGAAGCATGCGATTTTTTTCAACCTGTTCCCTTCTTATTTAGAAAAATAAAAGTATTGCAAGAAGTGGGGCTTGGATATATCACATTGGGCCAGTCTGCTGTAACGCTGAGTGGGGGCGAAGCACAGCGGGTAAAATTAGCCACAGAATTGGGTAAGAAGGATACGGGTAAAACTTTTTATATCTTAGATGAACCTACCACCGGACTGCATTTTCAGGATATTCAGCATTTATTAGATGTATTGAATAAGTTGGTTGACAGAGGGAATTCTGTATTGGTAATTGAGCATAACTTAGATGTGGTGAAAGTAGCAGATCATGTGATAGATCTAGGACCAGAAGGGGGAGATGGTGGAGGAACTATTTTATTTGAAGGCACACCCGAAGCGATGATTAAACATAAAACCAGCCATACAGCCCGCTATTTAAAAGCAGAATTAAAATAGGATAACAACTTTAATATTTGATTGCACTAACTTCATAAAATGGATTTAAACGATTTAAATTTTTTACCCGAATGGGACGATAGCCGATATAAACTTGGCCCTGATGATGCGGGCGAAGAATGGCGAAGAGGCCCTGCAAAAGCTATTGCTAAGGCAATGTATAAGCAATGGCGAGAAGTTTTTGGGTTGGTAATTGCCTTTGCGGAAAATTTAGCGGATGATGGAGAAGACAATCACCCTGCATCAACCAAGGCATTGATTTATGAAAATATGATGATTGTAGCGCCTAAAATCATTGGTGCAATAAGTATGGATTTGTATGTATTGAAAATGGAAAATGCATCCATTATTCGATCTAACTGTAAGCAAATGATGGAGCAGATTGGCTTTGCAGTTTTGATGGGTTGGGCAGATGATGGACATAAAAAAGTAATTGAAGAAGCCCTTTATAAATTCAGGGAATTATACAAGCAATGGGTAACTACTTTCCAAAAAGATGCTTTCGAAGATGAATGGGGTTTATTTGTTTAAGTAGAAAATTCTTTTACATTTCTTGCTTATGTTTTGGTTGCCATACCAAATAAAAAAAAGACAAAATTAAAATACCCATTGTAAAAGGTATTAAAGCTAGGTGCTTGTAGGTAAGGTCTCCGTATATCTTAAATGTATCAAAATGTAAAAATTCACTGGGCTAAATTATGGCATAGCTCAGACATATATTGCCTGGTTCTATAAGCAATAATAATGGCAATTGCTAAAGTGGGAATAATCATGGTAATACCCAACCATCTCCAACCCATGCACCAAGCAACATCTTTAAAAAGCCAAAAAACAATATGGAGATTCTCCATCTTACGGTACTTCAAAGGAATGATATAGCTTGAGCGCTCAGTTTCTGAAGATAAAATGCGAAGATGATGAACTATTTCTTGCTCTTCTATTACACTAGCCGCAGCTGATGGAGGTTTACCCATTCGGTTAATTTAGTGGTATAAAAAGCAATATTAATTTTTTGTAACCAATTATCGGCTTAAAATTTTTCTAAAGCGCTCAGTATCGGCTAAAGGGTGTATGGGCGTTCCATTTACTAAAAACTGCGTGAGCTGATTGGAAAAATAGGGAGCAAGGCTACAACCCTTTGTGCCCATACCATTGATTATGCCAATGCTATGGTGTATAGGATGAAGGCCTACAAAGGGTCTTCTTTCTAAATTGGTAGGCCTTTCTCCAGCCAGATGGTCTATAATCTTGTACGGGAGCTTTAGCCAGTGATTTAACTGGTTGGTCACTTTTTCTAGAAACGCAGGGGTAGGATCTAGGTTCGTAAAGTTCCAATCGTAGGTAGAGCCAATCCTGTATAAATTATCCTTCCAAGGTACTAGGTTAATTCCTTGTTTATAAATATGGGTAGGTGGCAGGTCCTTGATTTCTGCAAAAATTACTTCCCCTTTATTTCTTGAATAGGGGAGCAAACTAAAATAGGGATTATTGAAGCCAGCAGTTCCATCACAAAATATAATTTTCTTAGCTACAAAAGACTGATAGGTCACATGATTTTCTGTGATGGTACAATTTGTTAGATTAAAATTTTCGGCTAATAATGCATTTTGTGCTGTTAACTTTTTTCTCCATCCAATTAACATTGCATGTAAATCAATTAGCCAACAAGGATTGATTTCTCCAACACCAAACATTGGATTAAAATATTGTTCAAGTTCACTTGTGTTATTGGGAATTCTTAAATAGGTTGTTTCTAATGGAAGCCTTTCTTCAAAAGCCAGTTTCATTTGCGGGGTAGCATGAAAGTCTAGGATATTACATTGCTTAATTAAATCAATTCCTAATTCATTGCCCAATTGGGTATATGCACTCACAGCAAAGGGCATAAAGGTTTCAATTTCCCAAGTACGCACAATTCTTCTTCCAGTAACAGGATTAATTACACCACTTGCTATTTTTGTAGCAGTGTTTGTAAATGATTGATCAATCACCAATACTTTTTTTCCTGCACGCAATAAATTCCAGCTAAGAAAACTACCGCAGAGCCCCTGGCCTACAATTATATAATCTACTTCCTGCATTATTTTTCCTTTATCCTTAAATTAATTCCTGCTGAATGACCAGTAAATTCTGGTGCATACATACTTTGAACAGATGCAATACCTACTGAGAAAATACCTATTTGATTGGCAAAACATTCATAGCTCAAAGTATATCTTCCTTTTGATAAATGGTTGATAAAATAATGTGTACTCACATCTTTGGTACTTTTATAGTAGGATAGATTCTGTTGCCACTGATATCCACTCAATACATTTAAAGGCTCCATAGCGGAAGCTCTCAAATCTTTTATTTGAATATAGTCCATATCTCTATTTGATTGTACGTTCAATTGTATAACCAATTTTTCTCCCAATACAATTTCATCATTGTCTTTAAGTAGTACCAATGATTTTCCCAAAGGGGTATTACGTTCTACAAATACTTCTTTAGTGAGTGAAAGCGGTCCATTGCTAGCTGCAGCAATCTTATCTAAATCTTCTATGTATTGCCAGTAAATGGCCCCATAGCTAGGAGATGCTTGCTTATTGGTAGGATTACTATTGCTAACCCTTAATTGAATATTCCCCATTGAAGGTTCGATTTTTTCACCTGGGATGTTTTTTTGAAAGAAGCCCGAACCAGCTGTTTGTTTTTCTTGTAAATTATTAATGTATTGGTTGCCTAGTTTAAATTCAACTTTTAGTGAGTTGTTTAATAAATTGGTTGATATCCCATTGCTCATTAATAAAGCATAACATGCATCTGCAGTAGCTATAGTTGTGTTCCAATGATTGGTTTGTTTATTCAGTATTAACCAAGTGCGCATGGCTTCAATTGCATCCGTGTATGGATTATTTTTTTCTGTTGTATTGATTTCACTAAAACAGTTGATCATCATTGTTTGGAATTCGATAGGGCTTTGATACCAGTAATTTGTGAAAGTATTTTTCCAATAGATTCCTTGTTGAGGTTGATTTATGGCATTTTCTAATAATGCAGGTAATACTTTTTTAACCGCCCAGTTTTTTTCATTATTTCTATGAGCTATTATAGCAATTTTAGCTTTGGTAAATGCGTTTTGTGTATTCCAAAACAATTTACTTTGCTGGTAAAAATATTGATTAACTAAAGGAAACTTTACTGCAATATCACTGTAAAAACTGCGCATGTATAAATAGTTCAACTGCGCCCAATTTGGAACCTGCTTATTTAAATCAATTTTATTTTTGATCAAGTAATCATACTCAACATGAATAAAGTCATCTGCATGATTCAAAGCTTTGGTAACTATTGCATTGATCCTACTTGCAAAATTTGGCTGAATAGCCCCCATTTTTTTCAATTTGCCTATCCCTGTTAAAATAGTTTGGGTAATAAATACATCCTTATTACCACCCTTGAACCAAGGAAAAGATCCATCTGCTAATTGTAATTGGCTCAATGCATTGATTAATTGATTGGCATTCGAATTCAAAGTGGCTGTTTCAAATAAATTAGCAATTCGTTTTTGTTGTTCCGTTTCATTTTCAGCATCCATAACCCAAGGCGTTTCGGCCAATACGGTTTGTTTTAGTTCCTCATTCTTTAATAAGTTACTTTTTAGCGAACTGCTATCTTTTTTCCATGCTTCAAAAACAGATTTGATGCGTGGATTTTTTTGTAAAATATATGCTGCCAATTGATTGGCATATAATTGATGAAATAGTTGCTCTGCACTTTCATTTTTGGGCAACATCAAATAGGGTAAGGCTTTTACCACATTCCATACTGGGTTACTGGTATATTCTACTGTTAATTGTTGATTAGTTGCGGTTGAGCTAGTACTATTAAGCAGTTTATTGAAACTTAAATTGATTGTACTGTCTTTGGGTAAAAATATGGGTAAGGTTTCTGTAACCAATTGCCGATTGGTAATAACAGGAATACTATTTTCTTCGGCGTCACTAAAATTTTCAGCTTTTGCTACAATTCTCCAAGTAAGTGGCTTGTTAAAGCTAAAGGGAACTTGTATGGGAAAACGAATATTTTCTGATTGACCAGGTTCTACCGTAAAATATTGATTGGGAAATACATTTTGAAACCAACCATCAACCGAATTGTTGGTGCTGGCATCTAATAACTCAAGGGTAACTGTTCCAGTTAATGCTTTGTCGCTTAAATTGGCAATCTTGCTACTCAATTCAATATGATCTCCCTCTCTTAAAAACCGAGGAGCATTCGGTTGTACCATCAAGGTTTTTTGTGTAATAATTTCTGTTGTGTTGATGCCAAAAGCAAGGCCCTTAGTATGTGCCAAACTCATCCATTTCCATTTGGTAACGGCATCTGGTAGGGTAAAACTGAATTGATAATTTCCTACACTATCGGCTAAAAGTTGCGGGAAGAAAAAAGCTGTTTCATTAAAGTTTTTTCTAATTTTTATAGTTGCTTGATCAGCTTGATTTTTAATGGTTCTGCCATTTACTATGCTTTCTCCTGTAACTGGATCGGTGATATTATCCCTCGTAAATACTTTATCATAGTCTTCCTCTTGTATGGAATTATTGCCTCTAATGCGCATTTGTTGCTTGCTAGAACTCGCCATTACGGTTTCGTTTAATGGCCCCATGGCTCTTAGTATAGCGTTATTTCTATCTTCTAAAAAATCGGTAGCAGAACTGGCTAAACTGATGGATGAATAGAATTGTTGTGGTATCCAATTGGTGGGTTTTTCATATTCATAAATAACTCCTATACCAAATTGTGAAGAATTAAAATTGCTTGCCCATTCAATATAATTAGGTGATACAGGTATATTCCATTGATGGGGTTTTAGTGCATCTAAACTGGCATCATACATACCTGTAAGTAATTCTGCTGCTTCATTTGAGCCATTTATTTTTATACTCCAGGTTTCGGTATTACCAGGTTCATATAATTTTCTTTGAGTACTATATTCAATTGTTAATTTTTTATTGTCCCAAGGAACTTCAACCCGGTATTGTTTGGTAAAAAATTGCCCCTTGTATATAAACGCATCATTAATAATGATATTCCCTCTATCTTTTTCTGATGGAATGATGATGAATTGCTCTATGCCATTTTTGCGTTCATAACTATACTGGCCAATTGCGTCTTCGTTTCTGGTTATTTTTCTAACCAGATAAGTTGCAGCAATACTAGACCCTGCAATAAATAGAGCAGTATCAGAAGGCTTGGCTAAAATGGTAGGCATATTTAAGAAGTCCATTGCGCTTAAACCCATATTGGCTTGCGCTACATCGTACACTTGAATATATTGCTCGGCTTTGCTGATTACTCCAAAAGAATCTTTACAAGTTGCATTTATTTTATACCAGCCAGCTTCTATAATACCAGCAGGGATGGGCAAACCCATTTTGGAAGAGGGTTGAAGGATAGAATCGTTTAATTGAATTCGTGTACTGGCTTGATTAGCTAGATTTGATTCATCATTGTATTCATCTTCAGGAAAATATTGATGGTATTCTTTTGCTGATAAAATAAACTGATCTGGTCTCTGCCAGATTCTTTTTCTATAGATAGTTGCAGACTGATTTATTTTAGCAATAGATAATTGAATGGATGAAGCAACTGGTTGATTGATGGCATCTTTTGCAATTGCTTGAATGGTGGAGAATGACTTTTTTTCTATAATGGTAGGCAGGTTAATTTGTATTTGCAAAGGGTTATTGCCTGCAACAATCATGGTGCTGCTATTTTGAGTTTCTCCATTGATATCTGTGGCACTTGCTTCAATAGTGTAATAAGTGAGCATTTGTAAATTCTGCTCGGCTTGCTTCAATGCTTTAAAAGGAATAGTGAATTCACCCAATGCATTGCTAAATGTTTCTCCGCTAATTAGTTCGGCATTCGCTTCATTATAGGTAGGGTAGGATTTTCTATTGTAAGGTTGCATCAAATATTGTTGCTGTTTGATGGTATAACTTATTTTGGCATTGTTGATATTATTTCCTGCAAATGCAATAGCAGATCCTTTTACAAAAACAGAATCATCATATCGGTATAACCGATTGTTTTTTTGAAATGAGATGGTAAATTTGGGTTGCTTGTATTCTTCTACCGAAAAATAGGTACTTGTATTATTGAATGAGGGAGAGGTTAAACTATAATTCCCTGTTAGCCCTTTTAATGGTATGGTAAATTGGCCACTGATAGATCCAAACTCATTTAGTAATAATAGAAGAGAATCAATTTTTTGTTGATTGGCGTCTCTCAGATAAATCTTAACATTATCTGGTTTATTGTACAATTTACTGCTGGTTAATTTTGACCCTCTTGTAATGGCAATGGCTTTAAATTGTATTTTTTGGCCTGGGCGGTAAATGGAGCGATCTTTAAAAAAATACAATTGCTTATTGCGTTGTTCTTGTATTAACTCATTGGGAACTTCAATAGGTGGATTAATGTTTTCTGCAAATGTTAAGTATTCACTTTCCGAACTAAATAAATATTGATTGCCTTTTTTTATTTCAAAACAAAATGCAGGTTGATTGTTTTTAGGATTTTTTAATCGGAATAAGCCATTTTCATCTGAGCTGGTATTTGTAAATGCTTTATGCGATTGATTTTCTCTGGTAAATACATTTATAGTTGCACCGCTAATGGGTTGACCGTTTTCCCAATTGCGTAGAAAAAAGCGATTTCCATCCCTAAAATAAGTAATGTTAGAAACACTAAAATAACTGGCAGATAAATGATCCTTACTGGTATCAAATTGCTTGGTGGAACTTAATAAGAGTATGTAAGAACCAGTTGGTAAGCCATCAATTTTTATTTCTGTAGCATGTTGTTGGTGGTCTTCCTGTGCAGGTAATTTATATTCTAGAGCAGCTTCGTAAGCTAATTTCGACAATGAATGCCATAACTGCGGAGAATTATCAAAATGGGCAGACCATTTCAACGGATCAATTTTAATCACCCTTCCATATACTGAATCTGTATTGCGATAATTGATCAGCGCCCTAAATGGTTTTTTAGGTAAATTGATTTTCTCCAGTTTTGCAAATAGCTGCCTTTCATTAATTTCATTGTACAATTGAACCAATCCATTTTTTTCCCATTCAGTTGCACCATATCTTTTTTTTGCTTCAGCTAAATAGTTTAATGCAACATTGTATTCGTTATGAAAACTTGTATCTCCATATGGGCTATAGGATCTGGCTTTTTCTACTGCAGACTGAGCCAATAAATAATAAGCTCGTATCACATGCGTATTGGTAGAATTAACATGTATAATTTCCTTTAGTGCATTTTCATATAACCCATTTTTGTTGGGCATGCTGCCCATTTGTTTGATCCATTTAATGCGTTCAATATTCAATTGAATGAAAATGCTTGGATCAGTATCAAACTCATGCAGTTTTAATAAAGATTGATACAATTGTAAAGCCCTCCAATTTTTATTGGCCCCTGGTTGTGAAGGAAAATTGGCTTTCGAAAATATGCTTGTTGGTGCCAATAGGTCTGCATTGTTCCATATAGATTTGCTGATAAAATCGGGCTTACCAAAATCATTTCCTTTATAATAATTAAGCGCTTCAAATGCTAGTAAATCATAAAGGCTATATGTTTTTATTTCATCATTGCCTTCGATTACCAATGCCTGATATGCACTAAGAGGGGTTTGTTGTAATAGGCTGCTATCTTTTAATGCTTGTTCATAACAAAAATTGATCACTTGATGCAATTGAGCTACACTAAAGCTGCTAACGTCAGTTGAATCAATTGTTTGTTTGTTTGTTTGGCTAAATACCTGGTACCTGTTTTGATTGTAGTAATCCCAATATTGCTTGGCTAAAATGGTGTTGAGTATCGCTTTTTGAATTGGATCAGCATTTTTTTTCAATGCTGACTGAATACCTTTGATTAACAAATTAATTTCAGTATCTGCTAAGCGTTCTTGGATATATAATTGATAAAGTAAACATTTGATTGTTTGGTCTTTTACATTAGCGTTAAAGCTTTGTTCGTATAGTTGATTGATTTTTCCTAAAGCGGTTTTCGGTAAATCGGCTTTGGTAATCAAACTATCTATTTGGGCCCATTCTTTAGCGTAAGTGCAGTAAAAAAACGAATAGCATTATATTACGAAGCATACTAAGTCTTTTCATTAAGATACATTTAATATTGGATGCAAAGGAAGCCCACATTTCACAAAAAATCCCGAAGCGGGAAACTTCGGGATTAGTATTAACAGTTGATTTAACTTATTTTTTTAATGCAGCAGCCATTGTTTTGCCAATATCAGCAGGGCTGGCCACTACTTCAATGCCACATTCTGCCATGATTTTCATTTTTGCAGCAGCAGTATCATCAGCGCCACCTACTATTGCACCAGCATGACCCATTCTTCTTCCGGGAGGGGCTGTTTGGCCTGCAATAAATCCTACCACTGGTTTGGTTTTATTTTCTTTGATCCATCTAGCAGCTTCAGCTTCCATGCTACCACCAATTTCACCAATCATAATGATACCATCGGTTTCAGGATCGTTCATTAATAATTCTACTGCATCTTTTGTAGGTGTT
This sequence comes from Chitinophagaceae bacterium, assembly GCA_008080615.1. Classification (GTDB taxonomy): domain Bacteria; phylum Bacteroidota; class Bacteroidia; order Chitinophagales; family Chitinophagaceae; genus Sediminibacterium. Next base: position 23,596 of record VIKJ01000003.1, read on the forward strand.
CCAATAATAGGATCTCCACCAATACCAATAGCCGTACTAATTCCCAAGCCAGCTTTCACCACTTGATCAGCAGCTTCGTAGGTAAGGGTACCACTTTTAGAAACGATACCAATTCTACCTGTTTTAAATATAAATCCTGGCATGATGCCCACTTTAGCTTCGCCAGCAGTGATAACACCTGGGCAGTTTGGTCCGATTAATCGGGTATTGGTGCCTTGTAAATAGTTTTTCACTTTCACCATGTCTTGAACAGGAATACCTTCAGTAATACAAACTACTAGGGCAATTCCTGCATCTGTTGCTTCCATAATGGCGTCCGCTGCAAAAGCAGGGGGTACAAATATGATACTAACATTTGCTCCAGTTTGTTTAACAGCATCGGCAACAGTATTAAATACAGGCTTATCTAAATGGGTAGTTCCACCTTTATTGGGCGTAACACCACCAACCACATTGGTTCCGTATTCAATCATTTGAGTAGCATGGAATGTTCCTTCTGTTCCGGTAAAACCCTGAACAATGATTTTAGACTGTTTATTTACGAGTACTGACATATGCTTCGTTTCAGATATTTTATTGAATTCGGGGCAAAAATAGGTGAAAAAAGCATATTGTAACATTTTCCCTTTAATTCCGTTTAATCCCCAAAATCAACGGAATGAAATTGCTTTTGAGTGGAATAATCAGTTGCTTGATATCAATTAACCTATATGCACAAACCAATATTTCTGGAAAAATACTAGATGAGAAAGGAAGGTCATTAAAAGGCGCAACTGTATTATTTTTAAAAAAAGCCGATTCTATATTAGTAAAATCTACTTTGAGTAATGAACAAGGGGCATTCACAATTGAAGTGCCAAGCAGCCAATCCTATATCATTTCAATAGTTGCATTGGGCTTTGGAAAGAAAATGATTCTAGTTGAACCCAATGGTAAAGCAATAGTAATGGGTGATATTAAATTGCTGCCTCAAGCCACTGATTTGGGAGAAGTTACTGTGGTTTCCAAAAAACCATTTCTTGAACAAAGAGCAGATAAATTGGTAGTAAATGTAGAAAATTCAGCAACAGCCGCAGGGTCAACCGCTTTAGAAATTTTGCAAAAAGTGCCAGGTGTTATTGTGATGAACGATAAAATTACAATGCCTGGAAAATCCAGTGTTGGTATTTTGATTGATGGGAAAGCTTCGCAATACACCGATATCAATCAAGTATTGGCTTCAATGGGCGCAAACAATATCGAAAAGATTGAAGTAATGGCCAATCCTGGTGCGAGGTATGATGCTCAGGGAGGGGCGCTCATCAATATCATTTTAAAGAAAAATGCCAATTTAGGAACAAACGGTACTATTTCCGTTGCTGGTTCTCAAGGTTTGTATGAAATGGGAAAAGATGGAGTAGATAGAAAATACCAACGGTTTACTCCTGCCTTTTCTATTAATAATCGTAAAGGAAAGTGGAACATTTTTGGAAATGGCAATCTATTTCAAAGAAACTTCTTTGATTATAATGAATTTGATCGGCTTATCAAACCCTATCGTTTTTTTCAAACCAATTATAGCCCATCTAATAGGCAATCCATCAATTATAGGGCTGGTGTAGATTTTTATGCCAATTCAAAAAACACATTTGGGTTTTTATTTCGCGGATTCAATTTTGAAGGAACTACAGAAACAGTCAATAACACCGCACAAAGCAATTCAAGCAATGGGGCAGAATTGAGTAAATTTAAAACCCTCATCAATGGAAAAACCAATCGAAATAATGCTGCTGCCAATTTTAACTGGAAACATGTTTTTGATACGGCCGATCATTTCCTCAATTTAGATATCGATTATTCTAGGTTTCAATTACAAACCAACAGTGATATCATTAATCAATTGAGCAATGGCAGTTCATATGCCAATACTCAGTTTGTAGATAACCCCGTTCAATTTTTGGTATTTAAAGCAGATTATGTAAAGCCTTTTAAAATGAGCAATAGCTTAGAAGCTGGTGCTAAATCTAGTTTTGCAACCATCAACAATTACCTCACATTTAAAAATAATGGATTAGTTGATCCTAAAAGAAGTACCGATTTTGAGTATAGAGAAAACATCAATGCTGCATATGTAAATCTTAAGCAATCCCTCAATGAAAAATGGGAATTAATCACTGGTTTAAGAACAGAGCAAACCATTGCAACAGGAAGTAGTCAGTCAAATGAAGTATTGAATAGAAATTATTGGCAATTATTTCCTTCGGTTTTTCTTACAAGAAAAATCAATAAAGATATTTCAACAGTAGTTCAATATGTGCGACGAGTTAACCGCCCCAGCTATCAGCAACAAAATCCATTTATTGAATATTTAGATTCTCTTACATATACAAGAGGAAATCCTTTGTTAAGGCCAGAAATAGCAAATCAATATAAAATTGGGTTAACTTTTCAGAATCAACCATTCTTCTCTATTAGTTATAATAAAACTGTAGATGTAATATTTGAAAATGCACCTAAACAAGATGGCAACTTAACATTTACAACTCCAGAAAATTTAGCCGCTTTTGAAAACATTGTTTTTGAACTCAATTTTCCCTTAAATATTGGGAAAAAAATCAGTGGCTTTGGTGGAAATCAATTTATTTGGAACAGATACAAAGCCGATTATTTAGGTGGCGTATATGATCAAAAAAAATGGAACTGGCAAGCCTATTGGCAGGTTGCTTATAAGCCAAGACCAGATTGGAATTTTGAGATATCAGGATTTTATACAACGGCCTTCCTCAATGAATTTATCACTATTCAAGAATTAAGCAATCTAAATTTTGCCATTCAAAAAACCATATTAGAAAAGAAAGGAAGAATAACCTTAAACTTTAATGATATTTTATTCTCTCAAAAAACTAGAGGCAAATTACTGTATCAAGATATTGATGTAGCTTTTAGACAATGGTCAGAGTCTAGGAATCTACGTTTATCTTTCACTTACTCCTTTGGTAATCAAAAATTACAAGCATCAAGAAACAGAAGCACAGGATCAGATGCAGAGGCAAATAGGGTAAAAACCAATTAATCAGATAAGTTTTAGGGTAGTATGGAATTTTTTACATTGAATAGTTTTAGTTCTTAGGCGTTTTTTTCGACTTTAATAATTTGGCTTTATTAGTAGAGTCCTCTATTCGCTTCTTCTCTTTTTTACGAAAATAACCTCTCAAAAGGATATTGCTTTTTGCGGCCTCCATATTTTCACTAAACCCATCTGCGCTTTTCTTAATACTTTTTACTGTTTCTTGGCTAGAAGAAATGGTTTTTTCTAAATTCTTCGCCAATTTATCACTATTCAATAAACGTCCTAATGATCCTTGCCCATCATTTACTTTATGAACTATATCCGCTAAATTTTTGGTGAGTAGTTCTGCGTTATCTGCGATTGCCGTCATTTTAATCATAACATCAGTCATTTCTACTGGATTGATTCCTTTGATAAATGCACCATCTTTAATCATTTTACTGTTGTTATCACCTGGAGAAATCTGGAGCAATTTATCTCCCATAATACCATCACTACCTATTCTAACAATCGCATCATTTTTAATAAACTTCTTAACGTTTTCTTCTATCTGCAAACTTACTTTTACTGTGCTGTCATTAATAATTTCAATATCAGTTACTGTTCCAATATTAATACCTGCTAGCCTTACATAGTTCCCCGATTGCAAACCAGATACATTGCCAAATTTTGTATAAATAGTAAATGTTTTATCAAATAAATTCTTCTGCTTGCCAATGAAAAAAATAGCAGCTATTAATAATAGTAATCCTGCAATTACAAATATGCCTGTTTTTGTTTTTTGCTCAACGGTTGGTTTCATGGTCTTATTTAAAAAATGATTGTATAAATGGATCTTTGTTGTTTGCTAATTCATCAAAACTGCCTTCTCCAATGCATACCCCACCATTTAAAATGATGATTCTGTTAGCTGTAATAGAGGCACAGGATATATCGTGCGTAATAATGATAGAAGTGGTTTGATATTTTTTTTGCACTTCGAGCATTAGTTGACTAATTTCTTTTGAGGTGATGGTATCTAGCCCTGTTGTAGGTTCGTCGTATAAAATAATTTCTGGCTTTACAATTAAGGTTCTTGCCAAGGCCAATCTTTTACGCATGCCACCCGATAAGTCAGAAGGCATTTTATCAATTGCTTCTTCTAAACCCACAGCAGTTAAAACTTCAACAGATCTTGTTTCAATTTCTGTCTCATCTTTCACTTTTAAAACTCGGGTTAAAGCAAAAGACAAGTTTTCC
>VIKJ01000163.1 GCA_008080615.1 Chitinophagaceae bacterium
CTTATAAAGATGGAAAGTAAATAGCAATTGGCTATTAGGAGTGTGGATAAATGGGTTGCCATAAGAGTTATACTAAGGTTATTTTTGTTTTAATAGAAACACATGAAATACACGCAATCTACAGTAGACAAGTTAGAAGATATTTTGGGAGAATCTGGCTATGTAGTACGCTATGAAAGGGGTACTTTTCAAAGTGGTTGGTGCTTATTGGAAGCCCGCAAAGTAGTAGTATTAAATAAATTCCTCAATATAGAAGGTAGGATCAATACCTTGATGGAAATTATACCTCAGTTAGCCATTGAATTTGATAAGCTAACACACGAGTCTCAGAAATTATACGAAGACACAGTAAAAAAATCCGTTACAGAAGCATAGGTATTGCGGCATATACTTTCGGTTCCTTGCCTTATTTCTGTTAATTTTACCCAGTGAAATGTCCCGCATTAAACATTCAATTTTTAGGCACAGGAACTAGCACAGGTATTCCTATGATTGGTTGCAGTTGTGCTGTATGTTCATCTACCGATCCAAAAGACAACAGATTAAGAAGCAGTATTTTAGTATCATCTGCTAATACCAGCTTTGTTATAGATACCACGCCTGATTTTAGGTACCAGATGTTGCGTACCAATACCAAAAAATTAGATGCTGTATTGTATACCCATCCTCATAAAGATCATATGGCAGGATTGGATGATATACGGGCCTTTAATTTTTTCTCCGAATCTTCTATGAAAGTGTATGCCAATTCACTAACAGAAGAAGCCATCCGAAGAGATTTTTATTATGCATTTGGTGATGCCAAATATCCGGGTGTTCCAGACATTAATTTGATCACCATAGATACAACTCCATTTAGCATAGGAGATATACCCATTATTCCTATAGAAGTGTTTCACCACAAAATGCCTGTTTTGGGTTTTAGGTTTGGAAACTTCACTTATATCACTGATGCCAATAGAATAGCCGAAGAAGAAAAAGAAAAAATTAAAGGTTCAGAAGTGTTGGTATTGAATGCACTAAGAAAGGAAAAACATATTTCCCATTTCACCATAGGAGAAGCCATAGAGCTTGCCAGAGAGTTAGCAATTCCTAAGGTTTACTTTACCCATATCAGTCACCAGTTGGGTAAAGATGCAGACATTAATAAAGAATTGTCTGCACAATTTCAGTTGGCCCATGATGGTTTGATTGTTTGTTTGTAGCGCCTTTAAACCAGGTTTAAAGGATGAAGGAATTTTTTAAAAATTATTGTCAGTTTTCCAAAAAGGAAAGATTGGGTGTAGTTGTTTTAGTTGCGCTCATTGGGCTATTCATATTACTGCCTCAATTATATCAGCCTCCAGTAAAAAAAGTATATACCGATACTATATTGAATCAAATTAATCAACAAGTACCGGTACAATTTGTTGATTCAAGTAAGTTCCAAACAGCAAATGAAAATACAATAAAGCAGTTTCGTCTTTTTTCTTTTGATCCAAATATTGCTACTGCAGCAGAATTTGCTGCCTTAGGATTATCCGAAAAAAATATTCGAACCATTGATAATTATAGATCAAAGGGCGGCAGGTTTAGGCATGCAACTGATTTGCGAAAAATATGGGGCATACGCAATGAAGATTTAGAAAGATTAATTCCTTATGCTATCATTGAGCCGTTGCATCCTTCTTATAAAAAAAATATCGAACAATATAATGCTCGTAATTATCCCAAGTTAAATATCCCCATCATTGATATAAATACAGCAACTGTTTCAGATTGGGAAGCTTTGCCAGGTATAGGACCAGTATTAGCTAATAGGATAGTAAAGTATAGAGATAAATTGGGAGGCTTTACCCAGCTTGCACAAGTACAAAAAACCTACGGTATCAGCGACAGCTTATTTAATCAATTGGCTCCTTATCTACAATTGAATTCACTAGAAGCAATTAAGATACCATCAACTCAAGCTGCAGATTCGGTTAATAAAAAACCGAATATCAATAAGGCTACAGTTGCCCAATTGATGGCTGTTTCTGTTCCCGAAGAGATTGCAAAAGCCATTGTATTATATCGAAAGCAATACGGGCCGTATGAGCGAATTACCGATTTAAAAAAAATCGTTTTCATTTCCGAACCCGTTTTTGAGCAGATTGCCCCCAAATTGCAAGTTCAATAAGGAATAAATCATTTGGTGGAACCTGAAATTCAGTTACTTTTGCATCGAAAACTAACAAACGATTGTATGTTTTCAGGGGGCCGCTCTAACGATTGCTTGATTAGTTTGGCCCCCAACTATTTAAATTGAATATATGCATTTTCAGGAAACAGAAATTACCCATCAGGTTGCCAAAACGGCAAAGGATTTTGCAGAACAATATATTCGTCCACATTTAATGAAATGGGATGAAAGCCAGGAATTTCCTACTCAATTGTTTAAAGAAATGGGCAAATTGGGCCTAATGGGTGTGTTGGTGCCTCATGAATATGGAGGTGCTGGCTTAGGTTATTATGAATACAATGCCATCATTCAGGAGATAGCAAAGGTTTGTGGTTCTATTGGGCTCAGCTTGGCTGCCCATAATTCACTTTGTACCAATCATATTTTAAGTTTTGGCACAGAAGCACAAAAACAACAATGGCTGCCCAAGTTGGCAACAGCCGAATGGATTGGCGCTTGGGGATTAACAGAGCCCAATACGGGGAGTGATGCAGGAAATATGCAAACAACTGCAGTGCAAGAAGGCAATGAATGGGTATTGAATGGCACCAAGAGCTGGATTACCCATGGAAAAACGGGGGATATTGCAGTGGTGATTTGCAGAACAGGCTTACCCAGAACAAGTGGCAACTCTACCGCTTTTGTAGTTGAAAGAGGAACCCCTGGATTTAGCGGAGGAAAAAAAGAGAATAAATTGGGAATGAGGGCCAGTG
>VIKJ01000164.1 GCA_008080615.1 Chitinophagaceae bacterium
TTTACGAATGAAGTTACAAGCTTCTGTGCCGTGTTGTAAGCACTGCCTGTTAATTCAATCACATCGTTTATTGTTAGCACTGGCGTATGGCAAAGCTGCTCTAGTACAATGTAGGCATTGGCATGGCTGCGTAATGGCTCTGTTTCAATTTTGCGAGTGCAGTCCACAAGCAATGTATCAATCGCCCAAGCCCTTTTTACAATATCTTCCGCAGAGGATCTTACGCCACGCAAATAGAATTTTATCCAGCCTTCATAATCGGATTTTGTCCTTACCGCTTCCAGCCTGTCGTAATATTCGCTGCGGTATTTCATGAAGTAGAAAGACGGATAAAGTACTGGCTCATTGATAATGCCGTAATCCAGCAGCATCAACACCAGAAGCAACCTTCCGATACGGCCATTGCCATCCAAAAATGGGTGTATGGTTTCAAATTGCACATGGGCAAGACCGGTTTTAATCAGAGGCAGTATTGCCGTGTCCTCATGGATAAACTTTTCCAAGTCGGCAATTAGGTTTTCTACATAGTGGGCAGGGGGTGGAACTAGGCTGCCAACAAATACAGGCACTTTTCTGTATTGCCCAGGGCTTTTGCTTTCTCCACGCACACCAGATAAAAGTTTTGCATGGCATTCCCTGATAAGCCTTGATGAAATCGGCAGGCTTTTTTCACGCAATAGGTGAATGCCATGTTGGAGGGCATTAATATAGTTCAAGACCTCTTGCACATTCTTGTTCTCGGTTTTCTGCTTTGGGTTGTATTCAAGAATCTGCGTAAGCGTTGTGTTGATGTTCTCTATCTGGCTGGTATAAACGGCTTCCTTTGCCACATAAACATCAAGAAACTGCCTCTTGCTGGGTATGCGGCTCTGGGCTTCAGCAAACTTGCCCAAGCTCTGCATGGCTTCGCCATATAACTCTAACAGTTCCTTGTCCAATTGGATATTTGGAACTGGGGGCAGACTGCTTGGCACAAAATGCTCATTATCGCCGAATATTTCGTAATGACCGCTTCTTGATGGCTTGTTCTTCATATTATCCTCCTAAATTGAAATAAGGGAGATGTCTCAAGTGCCTTATTTCATTTTTATTCAAAATTATGAAATAAAGACAAGAAAATACAAGCCTATTTTAGAAAAATAGATAAAATTGAAATAAGAATGCTTTTACAGCCACTTATTACAATTTATTTGTAGTTGGTACCAGCCCCAGTCAACTGTTTGTCCTTGAATAGCTTGTCAAAAGGACCAGATTTTTCATTAGTATTTCAAAAGCAAGTTCAAATCTTCGATTAAATAGTTCGTTCCACCGTTACCGATGGGCCCAAGCAAAAAATCCCGCACATAGTGCGGGATTTTTTTATGGACGCGACCGAAGCTTGCTTCAGGGAGCGGACAGAGAAAAATCCCAAACTTGCGAAGCAAGTGGGACTTTTTGCTTGGGTACGCCCCCCATTTAGGTAGTCGGCGCAACGCAGTGAAGCCGACAATCCTGTTCTAATCTGAATTTGCTTGAGTTCGCCCCATCTACTATTGGCATTTTTTCAAGTATAAACACCTAATAATCATTTCTGATAAAAAATTAGTTTTATCAAGTTTTAAAACTTCACTTTTTGTGAACTTTAATATGTTTACCTTGAAATTAATGAAAGAGATGCCCCCCTCTACCCTATACAGTTATAAAAACCGATGCTCAATACAATAAGTATTGTGATAATCTTGAAGCATTGATTGAGATCAACAAAAAAACCAAAGCAGTTCAAGATGAAATAGATCTTCTCAATTTACTGATTGATACCTATGACAATGATCACAATAGCTTTGATGACCTTGATCCAATTGAGTTATTAAAATCTGTAATGAATGACCATAAGATGAAATCTGTTGATTTAGCAATATTATTAAACGTAAGTGAAGGCCTAGTATCAGATATGCTTAATTATAAAAAAGGGTTATCGAAAGACACTATTCGAATTCTTTCCCAAAAATTTAAAATGAGTCAAGAAGCATTTAATAGATCGTACAAACTAAGATTATCCATACCTACCAAAATAAAAAAACTTAAAACAATAAAGACCACTAAGAGAATGCTAAAAGCATTTTGACCCAAAATTTGCCATCCCATCCATCCCCTACTCCCCAAACTTCCCCAACTCCTTATCCCAATTATAATCGTTAAACTTTATTGCATATTCACTAAAATCACGCTGATACACTTTCGCCATCAACACCCGAATTCCTTTAGACCCGCCAAAATCGCCCTTAAACCACGATAAAATTTTACTAGTAGTAATTACCTTCTTATCCTCATCAGTCTCCGACTCCCCCTTTACAAAAGCAAGTGTTGCCATATCTAATTGCTGATTTATTTTTGCATATTGATAAAATGCAATAGGCGGGCAACTCTTAGCGCCACAATTCAACGCAAAATGAATTCGATAATCAATAGAATCAACCGCTAATTCTTTAATTGTTTTTCGCGGCATAAACTGAGGCAGGTAACCCATGCTCCACTTCCAACGATATTTTCTAAGAATACCATGTTCAATATCATCTAAACTTAATGTTAACCCAGCTACAGTAATTAACTTCTCTGTAAAAATAGCGGGCCTAGTTTTATTGAGCCGAATCGCCAATATTTGATACCAGGCATTGTATATATTCACCCAAAAAGTTTTCTTAGCCAAATCATTACTGAGCGCATGCAATAGTTGTACATAAGATAACCCAGCTAATGCATGTTCAACTGAATCACTGTCCACATTTATCTTCACTTTATACAACAACTCTTCGGACAATTTCAAAATTGAATCAGCTTTAGGATTAATTAAAACCGCCGTAAGATTAAATTCTGATCTAGGTATTTTTACAGGCCTTGCACCATAGCACCAAACAGCAATTAAACAGAG
>VIKJ01000165.1 GCA_008080615.1 Chitinophagaceae bacterium
CGTAGATCCAATGATATATGCTTCTTGTATTGCTGTATTAAATACCCTGTTGTCTCCAAATTTTTCAGCCAATGTTGCCGCTTCGCGGAACACTCCTCCTAACCTTCCTCCCACATCCTGCCCGTACAATACCGCTTCTGGATGCTCATCCATCAACTCTTCTATCGCATGCAAAGCCGCATCTACCATCATCACCCTTTCTCCTCCCTTGGGTGATCTTTGTCCTTTCTCTTCTTTTGCTGCAGTTGGAACAAATACATATTCTTCTACTGAACGTATATCGGGCTCGGCTGCTGCCATCGCCATTTTAAAATCGTTCAATACCAGTTCTAATGATTCTGCTTCTACCTGATTTATTTCATGATCGCTAAACCCTACTCCCGTTAACAACATCCTCAACTTAGGAATAGGATCGTATAAGCCATGCTTTAATAAATCTTCCCTGCTTCTATAAAATTCTTTTCTTACTCCACTTGTATGGTGGCCTAATAACGGCACTTTGGCGTGAACCAATACAGGCTTACGCTCGTTCCTTGCATAGTTAACCGCCTGCTCCATGGTTTCAAAACAACGCATGAAATCACTGCCATCTACTTGCATCCGCTTGAGGCCTTTAAATCCACAAGCGTATTCATAGGCATTCATTGTTCTTATTTCATCTGCAGTAGCACTAATGCTCCACTGATTGTCTTGTACTAAATAAACAATGGGCAATTGCTTTAATGTAGCAAATTGTAAAGCCTCACTCACTTCTCCCTCACTCATACTTCCATCTCCCAAAGAACACACTACCACGGGTAATTTACCCTCATCGGTTTTACGCAGTTTGGGTGAATGTGTTCTTTCTAAATATTGTACGCCCTGCGCCAAACCTGTTGTAGGTATGGCTTGCATGCCTGTTGCACTACTCTGGTGTATAATAGATGGTCTGTTCTCGTCTTTGCTACTTGGATGACAATAATAAGAACGACCACCCGAAAACGGATCGTCTTTCTTAGCCAATAATTGCAACATCAATTCGTAAGGCGTAAACCCTACAGACAACATTAAACTATCATCTCTATAATATGGGCTAACCCAGTCACATGGCAGCAATTGCATGCCCGTAGCCAACTGAATGGCTTCATGACCTCTTGAAGTAGAATGTACATACTTACATACACTACGATTGGCATCATAGGTTTCACTCATGCTCTTTGCAGTCATCATGTTTTATTTCTACTTCAAACATTTTTTGTTCTTCTAAATAGCCCTCTAGTATATCTCCTACCACACATTCACCTACGCCTGCAGGTGTTCCCGTATATACCAAATCCCCAATATTCAATGAGAAATATTGAGAAATATGCGATACTATTTTATTGAACGAAAAAATCATGTCTCTAGAATCTCCTTGCTGCACTACCTGCCCATTGTTCCTCAACGAAAATTGAATAGGATTAGCAACCAGTTCTTCTGTGATCGGCACCCACTCTACTCCAAGTACGGCAGAATTGTCCCATGCTTTGGCTTTTTCCCAAGGCAATCCCTTCTTCTTTAGTTCGGCTTGTATATCTCTGGCGGTAAAATCTATGCCCACACTAAGGGCATCGTAGTATTTATCGGCCTGGTTTTCTTCTACATACTTGCCATTTTTGGAAATACGCAGCACCAGCTCTACTTCGTAATGTAACTCGTTAGAAAATTCGGGGTAATAGAATGGCGTTTGAGACTGCAATAATGCTGTCTTCGGTTTCATGAAAATCACTGGCTCCTCCGGTACGGCGTTGCCTAGTTCTTTTGCATGATCGGCATAATTTCGGCCAACGCAAAAAATTTTCATAGTACAGTTACATTTAAAATAGTAACCAGGTAGTTCTAAAAAACAAAGCTCAATCGCGGGCTTTGGGGTACAGAATGAACTACATGAATTATATTTCCATAACTTATAACTACAAAAGAGGGGATTTTATTATGTAAAACTCAAATTATTTGCCATATTCATGGCTTTATCTAGCCCAACTGCGGCAAACTGCTCTATGATATCTGTGCAAGCAATGATTTTACGGCTAATCAAAGGTTGTTCTGCTGGCAACCATTTTCCCAATACAAAATCTACCTGAGCTCCCTTGGGAAACTCATTGCCAATGCCAAACCTCAATTTGGGATAAGCATCTGTGCCTAGCATAAGTTGTATGTCTTTTAAGCCATTATGCCCCGCATCGGAACCCGTTCCCCTTAACCTAATCCGGTGTATGGGCAAGGCCAAATCATCTACAATGGTTAAGGTATTGGCTACATCTATCTTTTCCTTTTCTTGCCAGTACTTAAATGCCTTGCCGCTTAAGTTCATATAAGTAGTGGGTTTGATGCAGATAAAGGTTTTGCCCTTCCACTTTACCTCGGCTACTTCGGCCAGCCTATCTAGCTTAAAAAATCCATTGTGTTTTCGTACAAATGCATCCAATACATCAAAGCCTATATTATGGCGGGTATGGCTATACTCCGCTCCAATATTTCCAAGGCCTACAATCAAAAACTTGTGCATGGGGCAAAAGTAGGTGCTTGCCCAATAGATTCAAACATTCTATTGAATAAAAATGAAGCAGTTTTTGTATTTTGAGTTACTATATCCCCATTCATGAGCTCCTTTTGGAATAATCTTGTAAAACATCCTCTTAATACACTGCGCTATATTGGCGTTAGAGAAGAGATGGATTTCTTGGAAAAGAAGAAAACAGAAGTGATCAATATCATCATGTTTTTGAGTATTCCATTGATGATTTATTTAATGATCCTCAATTTTATGGATGGCCGAATGGGGCTCTTCTTATTAAATTGTGGGGTATTTAGTATTTCAGCTTTCATTATTCTCTTACATAAGACAAATTTTTTGCTGGTTGGTCGTTTGATCATCTCTTTTGGCTTTATTTTTTTCTACACCCTTCAAGCCATATTATATAGAAATGGCACTGAAAATTTCTTCTACTTTAATTTAATTCTCACCCTCATTTTTTACAGTGACAAAAGGATGATCTATGGCATGGCCATTTTAAATTGTGTAATATACATTGGCATTAAAATAATTTTAAATACCGATTTTTATTTTGCCGCGGTTTCAAATGGGAGAATTGTTTTCAATGCAGCTTGGTCTATTACTGCTTCTGCCATTGGCTTGCTTTTTTTTAAATACCAACAAGTTGCCTATTCCAATAAAATTGAACAGCAAAATATTGAACTAGAAAAGTCTAATAAAACAAAGGAAAAATTATTCTCCATTATTGCGCATGACCTTCGGTCTCCTATTGCACAGCTAAAAGGAACGATGGACCTTGTGAATAACAATTATCTTCCACAAGATGAGTTTAAAAAAATTGCTTTGGGGCTTACTAAGCAAATTGAAGAAGTACAATTGAGCTTAGATGACTTACTCATTTGGAGCCAAAACCAATTACAAGGAATTAGCAATACTCCTGATTATGTTTGTGTAAAAACAGCTGTTGAAACAATCAAGGAACAGATGGCCATTCAATGCAATGCTAAAGATATTCAGCTAATAAATTTGGCCGATGAAGTAAATGTATGGATTGATCCAGATCATTTTAAGCTAGTGCTGCGCAATATTATTTCTAATGCCATTAAATTTAGTTACCCTACTAATACTGTTGAAATTGCTACCATTAGTAATGGAGGTAAAGTAACCATAACTATTACCGACCATGGTATTGGCATGTGCGAAAATGCATTATCAAAATTATTCACCAACTCTTTTTTTACTACAAAAGGTACGGCACAGGAAAAAGGTACAGGGCTTGGATTAGAGCTTTGTAAAGAATTTTTAGAACTTGCTAATGCTACCATCAGTGTTACTAGTAAACCGGGAGAAGGTGCTGTGTTTTATATTACCATTCCTATGTTTCCTAGTGCTGTTGCATAAGCATAAAAAAGGCCCGGTAAAACCGAGCCTTCTCATAAGCAAATAAATTAAAACTATATTTTCTTCTCGTCTTTTGCTGCAGTTGCTTCGTCTTGCTTTAATTGACGAGTCATCACCACAGATGCGATAGGAATACGTGGAGAGTTTAAGATTTCACTTTAACACCTACAGAAACACCTGTAAATTTAATAGGCAATGTTGCGATCACTTTTTTGTCTCCAACTAGTTCTAGTAAATCAACGTGGATTAGTTGATCACTCACTTTGTCGAACTGTAGGTCTTTCAAAATACATTTGTATTTTTTTGCACCTACTGTAACTTCTGCTAACTGAAATTCACCAGTGTACACTAAGGATTTAAAGGCCTTAGCTGAAGCGTAAAAATTCACTTCCTCAGCACCCCCGTAAATTACACCTGGCACGTTTTCTTGAGAGCGAATTTGGCGGGCGGCTTTTTTGCCATGTTCGGTCCTCAGAACACCTTCGATTGTAATTGTATTCATTTGATTAAATTTTTGGACGGCGAAGGTAGGGAAAACTCGGTATTTAACCCATCTATCGGAAATAATGAATACTTCCATTAGAAATAGGCATAATCAAGGAAAACTATATGTTTCTATTCTTCAATTGAGAATGAATGAACAAACTGGTGATGCTCTTATTCTCATACGCATTTCTAATAGCGATTGAAAATAAATCGGCTACTGAAATTACTTTGATCTTGCTCGATTCTTTAGTTAAAGGAATGGTATCGCATACAATCAGTTCTTCTAAAACACTGTTCTCAATGTTTTCATAGGCATTGCCGCTCAATACTGGGTGTGTAATCAACGCTCGCACACTTTTGGCGCCCTTTTCTTTTAGTAATCCTGCAGCTTTTGCCAAAGT
>VIKJ01000004.1 GCA_008080615.1 Chitinophagaceae bacterium
ATTATTTGTGGGGCATGGCTCTCCTATGAATGGTATTGAAGACAATGAGTTTAGTGCACGGTGGACTAAGATAGCAACGGAAATTCCAATCCCTAAAGCAGTATTGGTTGTATCGGCACATTGGTTTACAAAAGGTACTCATATTACTGCTATGGATTTTCCTAAAACCATTCATGATTTTGGTGGCTTCCCAGATGAATTGTTTAAAGTGCAATATCCTGCACCCGGAAATCCTGCATTGGCAGCTTACACAGCTTCTATGATACATAGCACCAGTGTCGGGCTTTCACACGATTGGGGTTTAGATCATGGTACTTGGACAGTTGTTCGTCATATGTACCCACTTGCTACTATTCCTGTTTTGCAATTGAGCATAGACTATACTAAAGAAGCACAATACCATTATGATCTTGCAAAAGAAATAATGGCCCTAAGAAAAAAAGGAGTGCTGATTATTGGTAGTGGTAATATGGTGCATAATTTAAGAATGGTAGCATGGGATAAATTATCTGAATCTGACTATGGATATGATTGGGCCATTCAAATGAATCAAACGTTTAAAAGTTTGATTATCAACAATACGCACGACTCTTTAATTCATTATGCCCAACTGGGTAAGGAAGCAATCTTGGCTATTCCAACACCAGAGCATTATTTGCCCTTGATTTATACGTTGGGTTTACGTGATAAAAATGACACCCTTTCTTTTTTTAATGATAAAGCCGTTGGCGGATCACTAACTATGACTTCTGTACGATTGGGTTAGTATTTTTCTAAAACCAAATCGCACAGAAGTTCATTTAGAATAGTTACAGATAGTTTTTTATGGCAGTTTGAGACAGAATTTTATCTAAAGCAGTTAATTCTTTTTTTAGTTCTCCAGAAAGTTCAGCAAAAACCTTGTAGGCTGCATCGGTAGGTTTACCTTCTCCTGTTTCAATACTTCTGCCTAATGAGCCCAATTTATTATTGAGTTTGATGGGGAAATTCAAGGGATCCTGTGAGCTTTGATTTTTTACTTGGTATAAATTTTCTTCAATAATACTAAGTGATGCAATCACGCTCTTATTTAGTTCTTCAGCCCCTGCCTTGGTAATTTTTTCTTTGATAGACCTTATTTTAATTACTGCTTCATTGGCTTTACTGGTTTCGTTTCTTACAAGCATAGCTAATTTAAAACGTTCTTTTGTATCAGCTATCGTTACACCTTTAATTCTTGGATCAATTCTAATATCAAATGGTTGAATCATTGATTTTCCTGAAGCAGTTAGTTTAACCATGTATTTTCCTGGTGTTGCCAATGGACCGTTTGTGGTACTTGCACTCCATAAAATCATTCCCTTAAAAGAAGTTGGGGCAGGATATCTTAAATTCCATTCAAAACGATTCAATCCAATTTTTACACTTGGTGGAACAGGCCTTCTTACATCATCATCATCAGTAGCTGATTCTACTTTAGGTTTTTGTGTACTTCCTTTAAATGTTTGAATAATATTTTGTAGCTCATCTAATATTTCTATAGTGATATCACTGGTATCTTTGAGTATATATTGAAATACTGCATTCTGTACATTTCTTACAGCATAGTAGGGTTTGAATAAGTAGGCTGCATTATTATCCGCTTTATATTCTCTAATAGGAGCAATATCATCTAAAATATAGATTGATCTGCCATGTGTACCAATTACTAAATCTTTCTCTGTAACAGATAAGTCGGCAACTTGAACATCTGGTAAGTTCAATTGCAAAGAATGCCATGCTGCACCATTATTAAATGAAACCCAAATGCCATGTTCTGTTCCTGCATAGAGTAATCCCTTTTTTGTAATATCTTCTCTAATGCTATGTACATAATCATCTTTACGAATTCCATTGATGATTTTTGTCCAATGTTTTCCAAAATCATCTGTTCTAAAAATATACGGTGCACGATCATCCATTTGATAACGCTTGGCAGCAATATAGGCGGTGCCAGCATTGTATTTAGATGCTTCAATAATACTGATTCTGGTATTTTTAGGAAGATCAGCTGGTGTAATATTCTCCCAGGTTTTACCGCCATTCTTAGTGATATGTACTAAGCCATCATCCGATCCTGCCCAAATAATATTTACATCTTGTTTTGATGGTGCTAGTGCAAAAACCGTTGCATAAATTTCTGGCCCATTCATATCTCTGGTAATTACACCACCACTTACTCCTAGTGTTGCTGTATCTGCATAGGTTAAATCAGGGCTAATCTTTTGCCAGGTTTGTCCTTCATTGGTTGTCATCCAAACATGTTGAGAACATACATACAGTCTTTTTGGATCAACTGGTGAAAACATGATAGGATAAGTCCACTGCCATCTTTCTGGTAAAGATTTTGCTTCTTCTCCCGAAAAAAATCTGGGGTATACTTGTACATCTCTATATTGCCCTGTAGCTCTATTGTATCTGGTAAGCAATGCGCCTTGGCTGCCTGCATAGAAAATATCTGGGTTTTTAGGATCCTGCGCTATATATCCACTTTCACCACCTCCTACAGCATAGGCATATCCCATCCCGGGTTTGTTGGTATTGCTTCTTGCCGCCATATGATTCCATCCTTCACTGGGTATTGCGATGGTGCTATTGTCTTGTTGTGCACCAACAATATGATAAGGAAAATCTGAAGTGGTAATGATATGATACAATTGTGCAGTAGGAAAATCTTCATCTGTCCAACTCAATCCTCCATTAATTGAAACCGTTCCGCCTCCATCATTGGCATTAGCCATCCGCAATGGATCTGTAGGATCAATCCATAAATCGTGATTGTCTCCATGTGGTACTCTAATAGATTGTTTAAATGTAACACCACCATCTGTAGATTTATAAAAGTCTACATTTAAACCATAGATGCCGTCTTTGTTTTTAGGATCTGCAACTATGCGAGAATAGTAAAATGCACGTTGACGAAGTTTGCGTTCATTGTTCACCAGCTTCCAATTATTTCCTCCATCATCTGAACGATATAAACCTCCATCATTAGCTTCTACAATTGCCCAAATTCTATTAGGATCTGCAGGGGAAACCGTAACACCAATTTTACCAACAGGTCCTTTGGCCATTCCTGGCTTATTGGTTAACTTTTCCCATGTATCACCACCATCCGTAGATTTAAACAATCCGGAAATACCCACATTGGCCCACATTTTATAAGGCGTTCTATATACTTCCCAAATTGTTGCATAAATATTATTTGGATTTACTGGATCAATTACTAAATCTGCTGCGCCAGCTTTGTCTCCTTTGTACAATACTTTTTTCCAACTCTTACCGCCATCAACTGTTTTAAAAACACCTCTTTCTTCGTTAGGGCCAAATGCATGACCTAATACCGATACATATACAATATCTGGATTAGTAGGATGTACACGAACTCTTGAGATAGATTGTGAATTGGTTAACCCAATATTTTTCCAAGTTTTACCTGCATCGGTAGATTTGTATACACCATCACCCTGCATGATATTGCCGCGGAACTCTGTTTCGCCGGTTCCGATATAAACAATGTCTGGATTAGACTCCGATACAGCAACAGCACCAACAGAGGAACTAGTGATTTGTGCATCTGTTACAGGTTTCCAATTAAGGCCTCCATCTGTTGTTTTCCATAAGCCACCACCCACTGCGCCAAAATAGTATTCTAATTTCCTTTTTGAACTACCTGCAATACCAAGCGACCTGCCTCCTCTATTAGGCCCCACATTACGCCAGTTCATCCCTTTAAATAAGCTGGTTGTATCTGTTTGAGGAACTGGTTGCGCAATTACATTATTACATATAATTACTAACAATAATAATAGGCGAGTAGTGGCAGAACGAAATGGATGATTCATATAAATGGTTTTGAAAGAGGTATAAGGTAACAAAGAACTGCTTAATTGCAAAACGCTGGGTTGTCAAGAGTCCATATTTTATTGGTGAAAAGTGCATTAAACAAGATTAAAATAGGTTTTCATAGCTTTTAAGAATAGTTCGTCTACTATTTTGCCCATTTAATCTACTTTTTACCACGGGTTATCTACTTGTCATTAACAAATAGTTTTAACCACTGTATTTTTCATTCAAATTGGCCAAAATAGTTCTATTGAAGCCAATTGCTGCTTTTACCTTAAACAACCAAAACTTTCAACATGAAAACAAGTTTACTTAAACTTTTTATTGCAGTGCTACTGGCTCTTCCTGCAATGAGTAATGCTCAAACACCCGGAAATCCAGTAATTTATAAGGATTGGGAAATGATTGTTGAGTCTCTAACTCTGATAGATGTTTCCTATAGGTCAATTAAATGTGTTTCTACCAATCAGGTTCACCTGATGATTTTTAATGAAAATAGCAAGCCTCAAAAAGCCCTGTTCGATTTAGAAATCACCGATGTTGCAACAGGTGAAAAGTTTACTAAGGAAATTAATTTTGATTGCGCTACAGCCACCGTTTACAAGGCTTTATGCGAAAGCGAAACTGCATTAGATCCGCTTAAAATTAATTTGCCTACCAACTTTAATCCATCAGCTATTACCGTTAAGGTAACCTTCAAATAAACTTTATGAAAAAAACACTACTTATTTTATTGGTAGCCATGTTTTCATTTACAAACACATTTGTAAATGCACAAGCTAGCGCACCGGTAGTTAACTCATTTTTCCCCAATACGGGCTTCATAGGAAGCTCTGTAACCATTACGGGAGCCAATTTTGATGCTATACCTGCCAATAATCAGGTATTTTTTGGTGCAACACAAGCAACTGTTACTGCTGCCAGTTTTGGACAGTTAACTGTTACAGTTCCTTCTGGTGCTACTTATGGTCCTATTTCTGTTAGAAATGCTTCAGGATTAATTGGTACTTCTAGCTATCCCTTTAATGGAATTTTTTGTGGTACACCTATTAACTCTACTACTTGTGCTACATTAAGTTATAGTGTTAATGTAAGCGGCGGTTACCAAATGTTATCGCAGGATATTGATTTAGATGGTAAGCCCGATGTATTGGTTTGCGGATTTACTTCCAATAGGGTATCTATCATGCGCAACTTAAGTACACCGGGTACTTATAGTTTTGCTCCTAAATTTGATTTAATATTTTCTGGTGCTACTCGTTGTATTGCTCCTGCAGATTATGATGGAGATGGTAAAGTAGATTTGGCCGTTGTAGACAATGGTATCAATGGGGTAAGAATTTTTAGAAATACCAGTGTTCCGGGTACCATAAGTTTTGCCGCAACTTCTGTTATTATTAACAATATTGGTGGATACCAATGTGCAGCAGGTGATTTAAATAATGATGGTAAGACCGATTTAGCAGTAGGTTCGGGTGGTAATGTTGTTACCTTGCGCAATACTTCAACTCCAGGTAATATCAGCTTTGCACAAAGTGCTACTGTAGGAATTGGTGGTTTTGTTACTGGTTTAGTAGTAACCGATGTAGATGGTGATGGTAAAAAAGATATTGGAGCTGCAAATGCAGGTGGTAACACATTGCATGCAATTAGAAATACAACTGCTGCAAATGCAACCGCATTTACTTTTGCAACTTTACAAACCTTTCCTACTGGTGCATATCCTTACAGATTGTTTGTAGGCGATTTTGATAAGGATGGTAAGATTGATTTTGCAGACAATGATTTTTCTGGGGCTTCTGTTTCAATTTTCAGAAACACTTCTACTCCAGGAACCATTTCTTTTGCTACCAAAGTAACTTTGGCTGCTAGATCTTCTAATTATCGTATGGGTATAGGTGATGCAGATGGTGATGGCCGCCCGGATATTGTTTCCAAATCATCTGCGGAAGGCTTTTTCTCTGTATATGTAAATACCAGTTCAGCTCCGGGAAGCATCACATTTGCTTCAAGAGTTGATTATCCAGATCCTGCAGAAGTAAGCGGTATTGTTATTGCCGATTTAGATGGGGATTATGTGCCCGATATTTCAACCAGTGGCATTAATTCAAACGCACTTAAAATATTTAGAAATACAAGTACCGTTATAGATAACACGCCGCCTACTGCTATGTGTAAAAACATCACAGTAGCACTAAGCCCTTCTGGTACTGTAAACGTTACAGCGGCTATGATTGATAACGGAAGCAGTGATGCTTGTGGTATTGGTTCTATTAAAATTAACAATAGCGCATCCGTAACTTATACCTGCGCCAATATTGGAGCAAACACGGTAACCTTATTGGTTACCGATAGAGCGGGAAACCAAAGCTCTTGTACTGCAACAGTAACTGTTGCGCCTGCTGCCATTATTGTAGCTGGTCAATCTACTGTTTGTCAAGGCCAAACTGTAGCATTAAGTGCCAATTTAGGAGATAGCTACCAATGGCAAAAAGATGGTATTGATATTGCTGGTGCAACTGCTCAAACTTATGCAGCATCAGTAACCGGAAGTTATACTGTAACAGTAACAAATGCTGGCGGTTGCTCTGGTACTTCTGCACCTACTGCAGTAAC
Organism: Chitinophagaceae bacterium; assembly: GCA_008080615.1. GTDB lineage: Bacteria > Bacteroidota > Bacteroidia > Chitinophagales > Chitinophagaceae > Sediminibacterium. The sequence continues at coordinate 6,481 of VIKJ01000004.1, forward strand.
AGTAAATAATAATCCAACTGTAAATACAGTGCCAAGCGGAACAGCTTCATTGTGTCCTCCAAATGGTTCTGTAACTATTGCTGCTTCTACTTCTAGTGTATATCAATGGAAATTAAATGGCAATAATATTACAGGTGCTACACAACAAAATTTAAATGCAACCACTGCAGGTACATATACTTTGCAAGTAATCGATTTATTTGGTTGTTCTGCAACATCTGCTCCTATTGTAGTAAATGCAACAGACAATGTGGCTCCTACTGCAAAAGCAAAAAATGTTACGTTAGTTATTGCAGCTAATGGAACTGCAACAATTACACTTGCAGATATCAATGACGGTAGTTATGATAATTGTGGAAGTGTAACCGTTACTGTAACTGCAGGTAAACTCAATTATACTTGTGATGACGCTGGCAAAACTTTACCAGTAACATTCGAAGTAAAAGATGCTGCTGGAAATACAAGTACAGCTACTGCAATGGTTACGGTAACAGATCCTAATTCTGTTTGTAATCATGCTCCAGTTGCTGTAAGCAAGCCTCTTACTATTATAGCCAATGCAAATTGCCAAGCGGTTGTAGTTCCTAGTGATTTTGATGGCGGCTCATCTGATGTAGATGCAGGCGATATCATTACATTTAGTGTATTCCCAGCAGGTCCTTATGCAATTGGTGTTACCAATATCACTTTAACGGTAACCGATTCAAAAGGTGCTTCAAGTACAAGTAATACTACCATTACAGTAGAAGACAAAACAGCTCCGGTTGTTTCAGGCGTTCCTGCTGATATAGAAGCATTTACTGGTGTTGGAAGTACTACATGTGGTAAGTTAGTAAGCTGGACTGCACCAACTGCTGTTGATAATTGCGGAACAGTTACAGGTACTAGCTCACATAACCCTGGCGATAATTTCTTAGTAGGAGTTACTAAAGTTACCTACACGTTTACTGATGGAAACAACAATGTAAGCACAGTATCATTTAATGTTACTGTAGTTGATAATACATTACCAGTAGTGAATGTAAATAACCTTACTGTTCAATTAGATGCGAATGGTAATGCGGTTATTACCAAAGAGCAGGTTAATAATAATTCTACCGACAATTGTGCCATTGCTACAATTGAGTTGAGTAAAACCAACTTTGATTGTTCAAATGTTGGTGAAAATACTGTGGTGTTAACTGTAACAGATATCCACGGAAATATTGCTACTGCAAATGCCTTAGTAACAGTTGAAGACAAAATAGCGCCTTCAGTAACAGCAGTTGCTAATCAGGTTGTATGTGCAAACGCTGTAGGTAATAACTATACATTCCCATCACTTTCAGCATCGGATAATTGCAGTATTGCTTCAGTTACTTATGCAGTAACAGGTGCAACTACAAGAACTGGAACAGGATACGATGCTAGTGGAATATTTAATATCGGTACTTCGGTAATCACCTTTACGGTAACCGATGCAAGTGGTAATGCTACAACTAGCTCAACTACTATTAAAATTAATCCATTACCTGTTGCAACAATTACTCCTGCAACTCCAGATGCACTTTGCAATACCTTTACACTTGCTGCAAATGCTGCAGTAGGATATGAGTGGTTGTATAACAATGCTTCTGCTGGCACTGCTCAAAATCTTACACTTGGTTTAACCAATGGAGATGGTGTTTATAGCTTAAATATTACCGATATAAATGGTTGTAAGAGTGCTGCAGCAGCTACTTATACTTACCAAAAACAAAACTTGGTGAATAGCTATACTATTCTTGCTTATAAAGAAGTAGAATTGGGTAAATACAATCAGGTAGCTAGTGGAAGCGTAGGTGTAATGACTGTTAAAGGTGAAACAGAATTTAAGAAATACAGTGCAGTAAATGGAGTAGGTTCATTTGTTAAATCTCCTAAAATTGATAAAGATGGTAATGGTGTAAATATTACTACTTCAATTTATGGTGTTGCAACAGTTAGCCTGCCTACTATGCAAATCAATAATGCAACTACTAAGTATTTGCCTAATTATACTGTAAACCAAAATACCACAGTTACACTTGGTGCCAACTATAATAGCCTTACTGTTAAGAAAGGCGCTAATGTTACTGTAAATGGTAATTCTTTTGGAACCATTAAATTAGAAGAAGGCGCAAGTATTCGCTTTACCAATACGGTGTTGAATATTGAAACCTTTATGGTAGAAAAAGGTGCCAAGAATCGTAATTTAAGCTTTGTGAGGTTTGCTCCAAACACAAGTGTTCGCGTAAGCAAACGAGTAAGTATTGGTACAAGAGTAAGGCTGAACGAAGAAAATTACAAAGTAACTTTCTATCTAAGCAGTACGAAGAAAGAAGGTCATGATAATGATGATGACGATGATGGTCAATTCCGCGTAAAAGGAAATGATACCAAAGTGATTGCCAATGTACTTGCACCACAAGGTAAAATTAAAGTTACTTCTAATGAGTCTGATGATGATAAAGATCATTGTAATCACTATGCGCATTCTTCAAAAGAGTGTAAACATAAAGGTCATGAGCACAATGACTGTGATCACAGAGCACATACAGAAGCAACCTGTAATGATCAGATATTTATGACTGGTTTATTTGTTGCCAATGAAGTGGAAAGTGAAGGAAATACAGTTATTTGGAATAATTACAATTGTAATGCTCCAGCACCTGTTATGTCTCCTTTAACTGATGCTCCACAAATGGCAACATTTGATAAACTTGAAAATGTTTCTGAAATAGCAGATGAGTTAAAGGTTGCGGTAATGCCAAATCCTTCAACAAGTTATTTCACCATCAAATTATCAAGTAAGTCTGTATCTCCAGTTCGAATGACTGTAGTAGATGGTTCTGGAAGAGTAGTTGAATCTAGACCTACAATAGCTGCTAATAGCACAATTAGTGTTGGACAAAACTATTTGAATGGAACTTATTATGCAGAAATGATTCAGGACAATAAGCGTAAAGTTGTTCAATTGATTAAAGTAAAATAAGCCGTACCTAATAATGGCAAAGGCCCGCTCAATGAGCGGGCCTTTTTTTGTTGAAAATCAGGTAGTTAGTATATTAGGCTTATGCGAGATAGGGAATTTGATTTTTATTAGGTATTTTTTAGCATGCTTACTATCTATATTTGTAACATCTTAAAAAAGTTTAACATGAAATCAATTAAATTATTCTTTACTGCAGCAGTAATGTTCGTTTCACTTAATATCATTGCTCAAACTGCCAATCCTGTTCAGCCTGTATTAAATGCATATATAGAATTAAAAGACGCGTTGGTTAAAACAGATGGTTCATTGAGTGCTCAAAAATCAAAAACATTATTGGGTGCAATCGAAACCGTTAAAATGGCCGATCTGAATGCTGATGTTCATGATGTTTGGATGAAAGTACTAAATGAGTTAAAAGAAGATGCAGAACATATTAGTGAAACCAAAGAGGTGTCACATCAAAGAGATCATTTTATGTCTCTTTCTAAAAATATGTACGCTGTATTAAAAAAGGCAAAACTAGAAGTGCCTGTTTATTATCAATTTTGTCCAATGGCAAATAAAGGCAAGGGTGCCAATTGGTTAAGTATGGAAAACAAAGTGAAGAATCCTTATTATGGCAACCAAATGCTTACTTGTGGTAAGGTTGTAGAAACATTGCAATAGATAAAAATCAGCATGAAATTGCAAAGGCATCTGTTAATCGTTGTTGTATTTCTTATTGTACAATGTTGGAAAAGGAGTAGCACAAAAATTAGTACGGTACGATTTATATGTAAAAGATACCTTGGTGAATTTTACAGGTAAAACAAAAAGGGCCATTGCTGCGAATGGGCAAATACCCATGCCTACCCTAATTTTCACTCAAGGGGATACTGCAGAAATTCATGTGCACAATGAACTGAACGAAGCCACCTCTTTGCATTGGCATGGGCTAATATTGCCCAATAAAGAAGATGGAGTGCCTTTTCTCACGCAAATGCCCATCGCGCCAAAAACAACCCATATTTATAAATTTCCCATTACACAATTTGGGACACATTGGTACCATAGTCATTCTGGTTTGCAAGAGCAAATTGGTATGTATGGGTCAATGATTTTAAATAAGCGTTCCGATGATGCATCATTTAGAAAGGGCATTGATGATTTGCCCATGGTTCCAGTTGTAATAAGTGAATGGACTAATTATAATCCAAATAATGTGCACCGAATGTTGCATAATGCAACTGATTGGTTTGCAATAAAAAAAGGAGCTACTCAAAGTTATGCTGAAGCAATACGGGAAGGTCATTTTGGTACAAAAGTAAAAAATGAGTTCAAGCGAATGCTTGCAATGGATGTGAGTGATGTATACTACGATCGTTTTTTAATGAATGGCCAGGCAGAAAGTCAACTAAATCAGTTTAAAGCAGGTGATAAAGTGCGGCTAAGGGTATCTAATGGAGTTGCTTCTACTTATTTTTGGTTGAACTATGGTGGTGGAAAAATCACAGTGGTAGCCAATGATGGAAATGATGTGGAGCCAGTTGAAGTAGACCGTTTGATTATTGCTGTTTCCGAAACCTATGATATAGTTGTTACTGTTCTAGAAAAAGAAAAATCTTTTGCTTTTCAAATTACATCAGAAGATAGAATTAATAGAGCCTTAATGTATGTGGGTACAGGAGTTAAGCAGCCCATGAAGCCACTCTCAAGATTAAAATATTTTGAGGGCATGAAGATGATGAATAGCATGATGAAAATGAATGGAGATTTAGATGATATGGGCATGAATATGAGCCTGAATCAAATGGATATGAATGTGGTGATGTATCCAGAAATTACGGGAGAAAAGGAATCTCAAAAAAATACTAGTGGAGAAAATCAATACAATAGCAATGCACTTTCAGATATAGTAACCCTTAATTATGCTATGTTAAAGTCACCACATGTTACCAGCTTGCCTAAGGATGCACCTGTAAAAGAATTAAAGTTTGAGCTTACTGGAAATATGAACAGGTATGTATGGAGCATGGACAATAAAGTGATTTCCGAAACAGATAAAATATTGATTAAAAAGGGAGAAAATATCCGCATGATCATATATAATGGATCTATGATGCGGCATCCTATGCATTTGCATGGTCATGATTTTAGGGTACTGAATGGGCAAGGCGAAAATGCCCCTATGAAAAATATCATTGATATTATGCCCATGGAAACGGATACCCTAGAATTTAATGCCAATATAGAAGGTGATTGGTTTTTTCATTGTCATATTTTATACCATATGATGAGTGGAATGGGTAGGGTATTTAGCTATCAAAATCAAGCGCCCAATCCTTTAATTCCCAATCCAAGCTATGCAAGAAAGAAATTATTTGGAGAAGACAGACAATTTCATGTAATGCTGGAAAATGATTTTGCTACCAATGGAAATGATGGCATGGCCATGGTGCAAAGTACACGTTGGAGTATAGAAACAGAATGGAGATTGGGATACAATAATATGCATGGTTATGAAACAGAAACGCATATTGGAAGATATATGGGTAAAATGCAATGGTTGATGCCTTATATTGGGTTCGATTGGCGATACAGGAAAATGGAGGAAGGAGATTCTGAAAAGAACTTATTTGGCCAAACCAATACCAAAGATGAAAGAGCGCAGCTTAGTATTGGTGTTATTTATACACTGCCAATGCTCATTAAGTTTTCAACAGAAATATACCAAGATGGCAATTTGCGTATGCAGTTAATGCGAGAAGATATACCTGTTTCTAAGCGTTTGCGGGGCGATTTCATGTATAATACAGATAAAGAGTATATGATTGGACTACGCTATATACTTAATAAAAATGCAGCTTTCAAAACCCATTATGATAGCGATATGGGTTTTGGGGTAGGGTTGTATTTGAATTATTAATAATCACTCATTATTTATTTTAATCTTTTGCTACTTATAAAAAAAAGCAAGAATCCACTTAGTACAGTTATAAGCCCAAAGATGGAAAAGATGCGCAATAAAATATTGCCAAAATGATCTCTGCCCTCATAATCCATGGTATGCATCATCCATAAAAAATCGAAAATTCTCCATTTATTATTTCTAAATTTTTGAATAGTGCCTAGCTCACTTGCAATGTAAACGGTAGTTTTTGATGGGTGCACAAAACTAATAGCATACGCAGGTAATGGTTGTTCTCGGTATTCGTGGTGTTTATCTGTATTCGTAATGTATTCTACAGATTGCAATTGTGCCTCACCATTAAATCTATTCTTGGCAATTTGAATGGCTTCGGATTTTGACAATACTCCGCGAAGCTTTCCGGTTATAGCATCTGCTAAATGATTCATCGTAGTCATTTGGTGCTGATGATTGCTGGTATTATGAATAGCGCCAACACACCTAATTTGGTAAACAGGGTGGCCTAGTATTTCTATTAGTTGGATAGAAACCAGGGAATCAATTTGATGAATTTTTTTTATAGAGTCTAAAATAGCAGTTGGAGAAACCAATTGAATATTCGACGAAAGTAAGGGCACCTCTTTTTTTTGCAGGTCTCCATGCACTTCATCCATATTGCTCCAACTAAAATATAAGCCTCCAATTGTCCATAATAAGAACTGAATGCCCAAAAGTAATCCTAAATAGCGATGCGATTTTCTTATATAATATTGCTTACTTTTTGCCATATACTAAATATAATTCAAGTTGTTTATATTGGAAAGGCTTTTTGACTTAAACTGGTGAAATTCAGCTTCTAAAGCATCATTTTTTTGAACCTGTATTGCAATTTTTTTATCTGTAAATGATACAATACTTTTTAAAGAGTATGTAAGTATTTTCTACATTAACTATTGCAACTTTGCAATGGTTAAGATGTATTTAACTGTCAAGTTATTTGATTTTTTATAAGATATGTATAAATCATTCTTGCAAGTATATCTAATATCCATACACTTGTTCCTATTCTTCATTTACAGCTCTTTCTTGAACAGTTAGCATTTTGATTGAAAATTAAATGCTTATAAAATGAAGAATCAATTTTTATATATCCTTTTTGGAATCATTTTTTTTATTTTTCCCAATAGCCATTTTGCTCAAGCTCCCAATTTAAGATCAACTGTAAGCTTTGCTTTATTTACCGCAGCAGGGGCGTTTGATAATGTAGGAACATCTTCAATCAAAGGAGATATTGGTAGTAAAACATATACCACTACAGGGTTTCCTCCTGGGGTAATTAGCGGTAATATTTATAATGCATCCCATGCACAATCAACTAATGCTGCTTCTGACGTTCCACTTTTATACAATGATTTAACTAGGACACCAAACGATGTAATTGCTTCTTCATTGGGTGGGCAAACACTTTTAGCTGGTGTTCATAGTACGGGGTCTGGTGCTGCAGCTAACTTGAATGGAGATATTACATTAAATGGACAGGGTAATCCTGATGCTTTATTTATTATCCAAATTGATGGTGCATTAATTGTTAGTGGTGCTTCCAATGTTATTTTAATTAATTCGGCATCGCCGAATAATGTGTTTTGGCAAATTAATGGTGCTATTAGTATAGGAATTAGTAGTGTTTTTAGAGGTACCATTGTTTCCGCAGGTGCAATTTCATTGTTATCTAATGCAACACTTATTGGAAAAGGACTTTCAAAAGCAGGTGCAATTGCTTTAAATACAAATATTGTAATTACTAAATTGAATCCAGCCGCACCAACTATCACCATTACTCAACCTACTTGTACTGTAGCAACTGGAAGTATTTCTATTACTGCTCCAGTTGAACTAGGAATGACCTATAGTATGGATGGACTTGATTTTAGCAATACTACAGGTATTTTTTCTGCTGTACCTCAGGGCACTTATAATGTTACAGCAAAAGATGTAGATGGATTTATTTCAGCAATTACAATTGTAACAATCAACACCCAACCGCCCACACCATCAGCACCCTTAGTAGGAACGATTGTACAACCAACCTGCACAATCGCAACAGGCAGTGTAATCTTAAATGGATTACCAACGGGC
>VIKJ01000166.1 GCA_008080615.1 Chitinophagaceae bacterium
AATACATCTTTAATTTGGCAAGCAGATAGTATTAATAATATGATTCTTTTGAAAATTATAAGAGATTATAACGGGCTACCTAGTGAAAAAATTACAGGAATTGGAAGTAATTCATTTATTTTTCAAGAGTATTTAATTCATATTTTACATCAATCATTTGGTTCTGCTAAGTATGATTATGCTAACGTGATTTTAGAAGCATTAACTAAAGGCAATATAAATGCACATCTTGGAGCTTTTCTTTTTACTCGAGTAACTGGTAATCAATTTTATTTTGGACCATTATCTTTAATTTCAATTCGATATGATAATAATAGTCAATTACAAAAGGATTCAATTGATTTTAGTACAAGTCGTAATACATATATTTTAAAATTAGATTCAGTTAAGAAAAAAAAATGTGATGAAAATAGAAAACTATATGGGCTAGAATCTATTGATGAATTTGTCGAGAAGGCAAAATTTCAAATAGCAAACCCTGAATTTGAATTTTACTATTTACCTTTCATTAATAGTAATTATATTTTCAATTCGAAGGCTGATTTAGAAAAAGTCACTAAAAATCTGATTCGATTATATTAATGATCTTAATTATTTCTATACAAAATGATCATTCTACTGATTTGGTGTGCCAATATTTAAATTTATGGAATATTAGTTTTTTAAGAATTAATCTCGAAGACGAGATTGGAATTGAGCAGATACTATTTTCCAAGAAAAAAGTTTCAGTCAAATTAATATATAAGGAATCTATTTTTGATTTTAAAAGTATAAAAAAAATCTGGTTCAGAAATGGTCACTTTTTTAATGTGTTTATTCAAAGGATTAAATTAGCTAATTCTCAAAAATTAGAGAAAGTATTTCTATTGGCAGAAATTAAGATAATTAATGATTTTATTTTTTCATTCATAGAAAAAATGAGTTGTTTTGGAAGTTTTTCTTTAGGGTCTCCGAATAAATTAGAAATATTAGCACTAGCTCAGTCTTTTAATTTAAATATTCCTGAGACACTAGTCACTGATAGAGTTGAAAATGGAATTAATTTTATTAATGGATACGATAAAATTATTACAAAACCTCTTTCAGAAGCAATACAAGTCAATGGAAACAAAAAATTTACAAAGCAGATTGATATAGAATTATTGAAGGAAAAACTTGAATTTTCACCTGTTTTGTTGCAACAATATATTGTTCCCATTTGTGAATTAAGAATTTTTGTATTTAATTATAATTTTTATACTCTAGCTATAGTTAATACAGAAAATTCTGATACAAAAATTAAAGATTGGAGATATTTTGATTTGCATAGAACAAATCGATATTCATCTTTTAACTTGCCAGTTAGTTTAAAAAAGCGTATATGCAATTTGATGAAAGCTATGATGATCAATTGTGCCTCCATTGACCTTATTTTAGCTTCTGATTATAAATATTACTTTCTCGAGATAAATCCGGTAGGACAATATTATTTTATTGGCAGATTGACTAATTCGCCGATCGAAAAAGAAATAGCATTATACTTATCGGATTTATGCCATGCGGAATCAAATAAAACAAAGCAAATAAGAAATACAATTGCTTGCACAAAGAAGAAAAGTGTCTATAAAAATAAAGAAAAATATTTTTCACTAACAAATACTTTCTACAAAAATATTAGTAGAATGGTTACCCAATATCAAAATCAATGAGATTGACATTGTTTAATAATACAAAGATTACTAAGGGTTCAAAACGTTCCTTGATTTGTGATACATATAAGCAAGTTTATTTTGTTATGCCAAATTCGGTTATATATTTTTTGGATTCTTTAAACAATAATTCAATTGAATCTCTTATTAGAAAATTTCCTGAAAATGAAAAAGTTATCAACGACTATATCAATTTCTTTATCTCAAATAAACTAGGATTTCTAACTCATGAAAAATTAAAAAATCAATTTGTTAAACCAAATGATGATTTCGAATCAACTTCAACTATAACAAATTCAATTATTGAGGTAAGTAAATTGACAAAGCCATATCTTAAAAGAATATTATTTCAATTATTTGAATTAGGTTGTTGTCATATTGAACTACGATTCTTACTCAAATTTTCAAATGCCGATATTCAGATTTTAAAAAAAATATTAATTTTATTTCCTCAGATTTCATTTCAAATTATTGGACTTGCTAATATTAATATTCACATTAAAGTTTGGGATACATTATTGAAAGGCAATAAGAACTTTGCTTCACTATTATTATTTAATTTTAATACTGATTTATTGAATCGTAATAATTGTCCGGATAAGTTTTTTTTTAGTGAATCGACTAGTTTCTCGAGAAAAAACTGTGGTTTAATTGAATCAGGTTATTTCACTATAAATGAAAACCATTTCAACGAGTCTTTGTCTTTTAATAGCTGCCTTAATAAAAAAATTTCAATTGATGAATTTGGAGATGTTAAGAATTGCCCTAGTATGTCACATTCCTTTGGAAATATTTTTAAATTAAATCTTTTAGAAATAGTACAAAAAAAAGAATTTTTAAAATACTGGTACATTAAAAAAGATAATATTGAAGTTTGTAATATTTGCGAGTTTAGAAATATTTGTACTGATTGTAGGGCATATCTCCAGACCCCTTCAAATATTTTTAGCAAACCTTTAAAATGTGGTTATGATCCAACTACTGCAGTTTGGAATGATTGGCACACTTCAAAAATTTCCTTATTGGCAATTTCTTTTTACCAGTTCTGAAAAATATAAATGAATAAATTCGTTTCCTATTTACAACAAAACCAGATGGACTGTGGCCCTACTTGCCTATATATGATAACTAGGTACTATGGGAAGAAAATGGCTATTGACAAATTGCGTGAATTAACTCAGATATACTACATTGGGGTCAGAACCATTTTATTGTTTTACCTCCTCAAAAAAAAACGCCTCTTGGTATTTTATTCAACAATAATCAATACAATAACATTACGATTGCTGATCCTGCTAAAGGCATCATTACGATTAGCAAAGAACTGTTTTTAGCAAAATGGATTAGCGATACAAGTGCCGAAGGTGAACCAACGGGTATTGCATTATTACTAGAGCCTGGGCCTAACTTTTATCAAAACGAATATAGTGCAGACTTTAACCCAACATCAACAAATCATGCTAGTCAATTGCTGGGATATATAAGGCCACATAAAAAACTGGTGTTCCAGCTTTTTTTAGGGGTTGTGTTGGGAAGTTTATTGCAATTGGTCTTTCCTTTTTTAACGCAGAGTGTGGTGGATGTGGGCATCAATACACAGAACCTGCAGTTTGTATATATAGTACTCTTTGCCCAACTGGCATTATTTGTAGGTAGGTTGAGCGTTGAGTTTATCCGGAGTTGGATATTGTATCATATTAGTAGTAGGATCAATATTACCATTCTTACCGGTTTTTTAATCAAACTGATGCGTTTGCCACTGGCTTATTTTGATAGCAAGAAAACTGGCGATATTCTGCAAAGAATGAACGACCATCAGCGTATCCAAAACTTTTTAACAGGCACATCACTCAGTACGCTATTCTCTTTGTTTAACCTTGTTGTTTTCTCCATCGTTCTGCTCAATTATAATCTAGCCATATTTGGGGTATTTATAGCATCAAGTATTGTTTATATAGGTTGGATCATCCTGTTTTTACAAAAAAGAAAACAGCTAGACTATCAACAATTTGATATTGCATCTGCCGAGCAGAGTAGAACGATTCAGTTGATTCAGGGGATGCAAGAGATTAAACTGCACGGCAGTGAAAAACAACAACGCTGGCAATGGGAACACTTGCAAGCAAAATTATTTAAACTGGGAATGAAAGGATTGTCGCTTAATCAATGGCAACAAGCAGGGGCTTTTTTCATTAATGAGGGTAAAAATATATTGATCACTTTTATTGCTGCTACGGCGGTGATACAGGGTCAGATTACACTTGGTGCGATGCTGGCCATACAGTATATTATTGGTCAACTCAATGCACCGATAGAGCAAATGATTGGCTTTGTTCAAAACTGGCAATTGGCCAAGATTAGCTTAGAGCGTTTAAACGAAATCCACCAACTAGCAGATGAAGAACCAATCCAATTGGATGATGGCAATAACGTTCAGCAAAAACTTACTAGTGAACTCCCTCAAAACAAAACCATCCACTTACAACAAATCAGTTTTACCTATCCCGGTGCTGGCAATGAAGCGGTGCTAAAGAATATCAATATGGTGATACCCCAAGGTAAGGTAACCGCCATCGTAGGAACTAGTGGCAGTGGTAAAACCACCTTACTAAAAATGTTACTCAAGTTTTACGATCCTATCAAAGGCGATATTTATATAGGTGATCCCCAAGTATCTAGTGGCCTCAACTTAAATGCCATTAGTCATAGGGCATGGCGTAAACAGTGTGGGGTGGTGATGCAGGATAGTTTTATTTTCTCAGACAGTATTGCTAAGAATATTGCTGTAGGAGAAGACTATCCGGATAAAGAACGTTTAAGATATGCAGCCAATACCGCCAATATCACTCCTTTTATAGAAGGTTTACCACTGGGCTACAATACCAAGATAGGTGCAGAAGGAACGGGCGTTAGTGCTGGGCAGAAGCAACGCATACTCATTGCAAGGGCTGTGTACAAGAACCCCAATATGATTTTACTAGATGAAGCTACCAATGCACTAGATGCCAATAATGAAAGTACGATCATTAAAAACCTGCAAACTTTCTTTGAAGGTAAAACAGTGGTAGTGGTAGCACACCGTTTAAGTACGGTTAAACATGCCGATCAAATAGTAGTTCTGCACAATGGAGAAATAATAGAAAGAGGCACTCATGCAGAGCTTGCAGCAATGAAGGGAGAGTACTATACATTGGTAAAAAATCAATTGGAGTTGGGAGATTAGATAAGCGATTAAACAAAACAACATGCCAAATGATCAAAGCTATAGTTTAGATGATATGCTTCAAGCAGCTAAGATTCATCCATTGGATGAGGCGGATCG
>VIKJ01000167.1 GCA_008080615.1 Chitinophagaceae bacterium
TCTTCTGCTTGTACTGATTGCATTTTATGCAACAACTTAGCATAGAAAAAAGGGCTTGGCGTTGCACGCTCCATACCTTCAATGCTTTCCCATATTTGGTCTGTTTCAGTTGAGTAGCTCTTTTTCATCGTGTGCTATTTACTTATTTTCTAATATTTTTCTCAAATTCATTTTTGCTCGGTGCATATATGCTTCTACTGCTTTAACAGTGGTTTGCATGATCTCACTAGTTTCTTCATAATTCAAGCCCTCTGTTTTAATTAAAACAAACGCAACTCGCTGGTTTTCTGGCAGCTGCTTTAGTGCTTTGAATAAAATGGCTGCAGCTTCCTTTTTTTCTAATTGAACCCCGGGATGATTAAAATCGGGCGCATCGTATTGTTGTTCATTATTCCTATTAAAAATGCTTAACAGGTTCCCCATTCTTTTCTTCGCCGTTTTTTTACGTTCCCAATCCAAAGCCTTTGTAGTAGCAATTCTATATATCCAAGTAGATAATTTAGCATCTGCTCTAAAACCACCAATGCTTGTATAAACCTGAATAAACACTTCCTGGGCTATATCTTCTGCTTCCTGCTCTTGCTGCACTATACCCAATACGGTATTGTATACCATTCGCTCATAGGTATGCACTAGCTCTTTAAAGGCTTCTTCGCTTTTGAGCTGCAAGGCTTTTATCAGTTGAGTTTCAATCAATATTAACTTACTGTTATCATATTAGACGCATAATCATAAATGAACCTTCCCTCTTCTCTAAAATAAACAAAAAAGCCCCAATTAATCGGGGCGAGTTCTTTTATATTCATAAAGCGCTGCAATCTATTTAGCTAAAAACGCTGCTTTTGCAGCATCTAAATGTGCTATATACTTAGCAATATCTGGATCATACCCATATTTATAACTCAATAAAGGCTTACCATCTGTATTTAAAAACATATAAAGCGGTTGTGAATTAAGTCCAAATTGGGTGATTTCGTACAATAGGTTGCGATCTCCTTCCGTAACAATTAATTCTCCATCCTTATTCTTGAACTGTTCTGCAAGGGGCAATTCTGTAGACTCATCTACATAAAGGCTTACCAACACAAAATCATCCCGCATTCTTTTAAGTACTTCTGGATCTTTCCATACTTCTTTCTCCATCTTACGACAATTGGCACAACTATGTCCTGTAAAATCTAACATAATGGGCTTATTCAATGCCTTGGCAGCTGCCAATCCTTCTTCTAAAGTAAAATAAGCTACCAAGCCATAAGGCACATGCAACTTATCGGCCAACCTATTAGGAGGCTTGGCCAATGAAACCGTTTTTGCTCCTGCTCCAATATTACCTTGCTGATATTTTAAAGTTTCCAAGTTAAAATCTTGTGTGCCATCAGGAGGAATAAGTCCACTTAAATGTCTTAATGGAGCACCCCATAAACCAGGCACCATATACAATGCAAAAGAAAAAACAATTACTGCAAAAAATATTCGAGGCACACTGATATAAGGCAAGTCACTATCGTGCGAGAATTTTAGTTTTCCCAATATGTATACTCCTAGTAAAACAAAGATCACAATCCACAATACCAAGAATACATCTCTGTCTAATAAACGCCAGTGATAAATCAAATCTACATTCGATAAAAATTTAAGTGCCAATGCCAATTCTATAAAACCAAAACTCACTTTTACCGAGTTGAGCCATCCACCACTTTTTGGCAAGGATTGTAACATAGAAGGGAAAAAGGCAAACAAAGAAAATGGCAATGCCAGCCCTACTCCAAAACCCAACATACCAACAATTGGCGCGGTAGACACTCCCCCTGTACTTGCTTGCCCTAATAAAGTACCTACAATAGGGCCTGTACAAGAGAAAGAAACAATTACCAATGTTAACGCCATAAAGAAGATACCCACTAATCCACCCTTACCCGCTTTTTCATCGGCTTTATTAGCCCAGCTATTGGGTAATTGAATATCGAATGCCCCAAAAAAGGAAATGGCAAATACCAAGAAAATGGCAAAGAATAACATATTGGAAATAGCACTGGTAGAAATTTGGTACAATATATCATCACCAAAAATCAATACCAATGCAACAGTAGGAATCGTATAAATTAAAATAATGGAAAGCGAATACCAAATAGCATTGCGAATACCTTCAATTCTTGTTTTACTTCGCTTCAAGAAAAAACTAACCGTAACAGGTATCAATGGAAAAACACAAGGTGTAATAACCGCCAGCAATCCTGCAATAAAACATAAAATAAAAATCTGCCAAATGCTTTTGCCTTCAACATCACTTGCATTGTTTTCTGCAGCTATTGTATTGTTTGATGCAGATGGTAGTATTACTGAGAATTTAGTTTCTCCACTAGGAAAATTATCTCCTTGCTTGCCTAACCAATTCAACACGCCTTTGATGTTAGCGCTATCCATTTTGGCAATATGCAACGGAATTTGAAACTCAACCGAATCTGCAAACACTTGATATGCTTGATCCGCGGCCGTTGCAGCGGGCAAAACAATCAATGTTCCCCTTTCTGTAACCGTATCGGTAGATTGTTGAAAAGAAGCTACTGAAGAATCTAACTGTAGTGTAGAAATAAAGGCTTCGTCTTTTTGATGTTGCTTGATAGAAAAAAGCTGCATGCCCTTTTCCATTGTTGCTTTAACCAATAAGAAAACAGTGGTGTCGTTGGCTCTTTTTGCACTAAAAGTAAAATGCACAGGTTGTATATCCTGTGCAATACTTGCAGTTGCAAATAGAACGAAAGATAAAATCGTTCCAAATAAATATTTCATGTTATTGTAACTTAAGGTCAAATGTTTTTTTAGTTGGCGGCAAACACTGGGTATCATCACAAACCATATAATTAAC
>VIKJ01000168.1:0-2713 GCA_008080615.1 Chitinophagaceae bacterium
TTAAAACTCGGGTTAAAGCAAAAGACAAGTTTTCCCTAACAGTCATTGAATCGTATAATGCGCCACTTTGAAAAAGAAAACCTATTCTCGTTCTGATATCTTTCAATTGTTGATCGACTAAACCGATAATTTCTTCATTAAATACCTTTATACTTCCCTCATCTGGCTGAATCATCCCGATTATGCACTTAATCATTACCGATTTTCCTTCTCCCGACTTTCCAAGTACCACAACATTTTCACCCTTTTGAACAGATAAATCAATTCCTTTTAATACTTCCTTGTCTCCGAACTTCTTTTTTAATCCTTTTATTTCAATGATATTTTCCATGTAATTGATTTACTGATAAACTACCAAACTGGTAATTTGTACTGCAATAGCATCTATAATGATTACCCAAATAGAAGCAGTTACAACGGCACTATTGGCCGCAATACCTACACTCTCGGTACCTTTATTAGAATTGTATCCTTTATAACATCCAACAAATCCTATAGCAAATCCAAAAAACACTGTTTTAATCATTGCAGGAACTAAATCGGAGAAGTCGATACTCTGCATCGATTTGGTAAAGAATAAAGTGGCAGTAATATCACCAGATACATTATTGCCAGCATATCCACCTAAGAATGCCATCGCATCTCCAAATAATGTAAGTAATGGTATCATTAAAGTGCAAGCAATAATTCTGGTTACTACTAAGTACTGCATGGGGTTGGTTCCAGATACCTCCATTGCTTCTATTTGTTCAGACACTTTCATGCTTCCTAATTCTGCACCAATGCTCGATGCTAATTTGCCTGCACAAATCAATCCTGTAATAACTGGGCCTATTTCTCTAATAACTGAAACTGCTACCATGCTCGGTACAAAACTTTCCGCACCAAACTCTTTCATTGTTGGCTGTGATTGTAGTGTAAGCACAAAACCGATAATAAATCCGGTTATAAATACAATGCCTGTAGAGCCATATCCAATCACATAGCATTGTCTTATGAATTCATTCCATTCAAATCCATTCTTGAAAATATTTTTAAAAAATTGCCCAATAAAACGAGCTTGTACGCCTGCCTCATCGGCAATATTGATTGTGTATGACTTTAGGTTGTTCAGCAATTGCATATAATAGATATGCAAAATCTATTCCGTATTATAAAACACTTAAGTGGGGAATTATGTCAACTAAATAAGCAAAAAAATGAAGTGTCCTATAAGTGTAGTTGTAGAATTTATTACTCAATAATTAAGAAAATGGTGCTACTATTTATATTTAAAATGTAATTGTTTACATGTTTATTGTAAATCAAGTGTGTATTGCCGAAACGTATGCAATTAATCCTACCTTTTTTGCTTCTTAATTAGATTTATGCATACAATTTTAATTGTTGATGAAGATATAAACATGTGTATTTTATTGGAAAAATTCTTTTCCAAAAATAATTTCACGGCAAAATATGTTCATTCTACTTCAAAGGCGCTTAAAAAGATAGATGAATTTAATCCAAGTATTATTGTGATAGATTATTCTTTGCTTGATGTGAATGGCAAAAATTTATTACTGCAATTTCAAGAAATTAATAAACAAGTTCAAGTAATTGTTATTTCTAGCTATAAGGATGTAAAACATGCAGTAGGCGTTATCAAACAGGGTGCATATGACTACATGGTGAAGCCGCTTTTTCCCGAAGAAATTTTAATGACTGAGAGTATAGTGCTGTACTAACACAAATACAATTAGTTGCCCCAACCAATTATAGTGTTATTATATATGGGGAGAGTGGCAGCGGTAAAGAAGGGGTAGCAGTTGATATCCATCTTAAAAGTGATCGCGCTACAAAGCCATTTATTCCTATTGATTGCGGCACACTCAGCAAAGAATTGGCGTCGAGCGAACTTTTTGGTCATGAAAAAGGCTCATTCACTGGTGCGATTGAACAAAAAATAGGCATGTTGGAACTAGCAGATGGTGGTACTGTTTTTTTAGATGAAGTATCCAATTTATCCTATGAAGTACAGGTATCACTTTTAAGAGTTGTTCAACAGAGAAAAATCAGAAGAATTGGTGGTAAAAAAGATATTGAAATAGATATACGAATTATTGTAGCCAGTAATGAACAATTATGGCAAATGACCCAGCAAGGAAAATTTAGAGAAGATCTATTTCATAGATTCAATGAATTTAGTATCAGTTTGCCACCGTTGCGCAATAGGAAATTAGATATTGAAGCATTTAGCTCATTCTTTTTAACCCAATCTAATGTAGAATTAGAGAAAAACGTGGAAGGATTTAAGCCCGAAGTAATGCTGTTATTTTTAGATTATGCTTGGCCAGGGAATTTACGAGAACTAAAAAATACCATTAAAAGGGCTGCCTTATTAGAATCAACTTCACATATTCAAATAAATAGTCTGCCTGTTGAAATGCTTCAACAAATTGAAACTCAAACGCCACATCCACTATCTTTTATTTTATCTGAGAGTCAATTTAAGTTAAATCCAATTGAAGATATAAATGCTGTTTCAACTGATAATAATAACGCATTAAAGAAGGCGAGTATTGGCGCAGAATATGAAATGATACTAGATACTATTAAAAAGGTAAAAAACAATAAAAGTAAAGCTGCCAACTTACTTCAGATAGATAGAAAAACTCTATACAATAAATTAAAACTCTACAAAGCATTTTCAGGCCAATAGAATAATCGCTTTTAG
>VIKJ01000168.1:2734-7084 GCA_008080615.1 Chitinophagaceae bacterium
TCTTCAAGGATATAAAAGGTTAAAACTGCTGTGTTAGGGATGCAGTATTTCAATATGAAAAGATTATTTAAATGGGTGGGTATTATTATTTTATCATTGGTACTATTGGTACTAACTACAATTGTATTTGTTAATACAAAAGCGGGTAAAAAAATCATTATTGATAGGGTAAGTATCTATTTAAATAAAAAACTTGGGAATACAGTTCAAATTAGCGAATTCGATTTTAAAGTACCCAAGTGGATTGAGCTAAGAGGGGTGTATATAAAAGATCAAAAAAATGATACTTTATTGTACGCAAAATACTTTCGATTAGAGTTGAATATGCGTTCTCTTTTTAGTAGCCATTGGGTTTTGAATAATTTACTAATTGATCATGCAGTAATCAATATAAAGCAGTCTAATAGTGATTCTGCCTATAATTTTCAATTTATCATTAATGCTTTTGAAACCAAAGAAAAAAAAGTTACTCAAGCAACGGCAGTGCCACATATAAGCGTAGGGAATTTGAGGTTACAAAATGTGCAATTCAATCTCAATGATATTACTCAATTGGTTTCCGCTGATATTAACAAGCTAATTGTAAAAAAACTAAACTACAAAGAAAACAATATTAGTGCACAAAACTTTTTAATGCATAAGAGTACTATTCAATATGATACAAAACAAGTTGCTTTAATAAAAACAGATTCTATTTCCGCCACGGTTAATCAAAATAAGTATATGCTTACAATTGACACAATTCAATTAGTCAATAATCAATTGGCTTACAATAAACTCAGTAAACCTTTTGTAGAGGGCTTTGATCCCAATCATGTGCGTATTCAGCAAAATAGTTTATTGGTTCACCAATTAATTTATACAAATACCGAATCATCAGCTAACATAATAAACTTGCAGTTAACAGATAAAACAGGCTTTAAACTGAACCAATTGTCTCTGGTGTATAAACAAAAAGATAGTTCTTTTCAATTTCAGCAAATCATGCTGAAATCGGCTTTTTCAGCTATTGAAGGGAACATTACAATAGTGCCAAATGAATACCAACTTAAACTAAGGAATACCCGCATATCAAGAAAGGAGATGCAATTACTCGCCCCATTACAACTCGCTAAACTAAAACCTTCTCTGAAAGAAATTAATACGATATTATTAAATGTTGATGCAATTGGAAATGAAAAATTAGTAAAAATCAAGCGGGTAGAAGCTGCCACTAACAATCATATTTTCTATATTAATGCATCGGGTACTTTAGCCAACATAAGCAATCCCAATTTATTAAAGTATCAATTGAACATTGGAAGGCTATCGATGCTAAAACAAGTTTTGTATGCTTTCTTGCCTACAGCCCAGCAGCAATCAATACAATTGCCATCTGTATTAAATGCAGAAGGAACTTTAACTGGATCCCAACAAACCCTTAATCCCAATTTGTTCATTAATAGTGAATATGGAAAACTAGGGGTAAAAGGAATTATTAATGACTTTACAAACCCTAGCTTAATTAATTACGATTTACTATTGAATGATTAGATGGTATTATTAGGGTAAAGGGCAGGGGTACTGATTACAAAACCATGCAATTGAATACCAATATGCAAATTAATGGGTTTGTGTATAACAAAGTACAATACAATAACGCCAATATAATGTTGACTGCCAACAATGGTATCTACAAATATACTACTGATATAAATAATGCTTTGTTGAATGCTACTATAAAAGGCAGTGCATCCTTGAATAGAGAATACCCTAGCATTAATGCCTTGTTCAATATTCAACAAGCTAATTTATACGGAATGGGTTTTATGAAAGATTCATTCAATTTAAAAACAAAGGGTACACTTGATTTTAATAACCTGAACCCTGCTAATTTAGATTTGTTGGTTAAGTTAGATAGTGTTCAAATCATAGCGGGGGATAAAAAAATAGCTACTGATAGTATGCTATTGGTTGGCAAAATAGATTCGGCTAAAAATACGGTTCTATTGCTTCGTTCTGCTTTTATGGATGCGCAAATACAGGGCAAATTCAACTATACCCAGTTGGGAAAGATCATCGCAGCGCAAAACAGTCAATACATTGAGACATCTACGATTGAAAGAAATTTTCCTTCTCCATATTCCCTTAGTACTTCAGTTACCGCAAAACCTCATGCGGTATATGCTGCTTTATTGCCAGGTTTATTTTTTAGTAAAAACCTTCAATTGAATCTGGCGCTTAATTCAAAACAAAATGATAGTAGTATTTGGGGCAATCTAGTAGTGCCAGAACTTACATACAATGGGAATCATATTGCACAACTAAAAGCAAATATTATTGGTATAAAAGACTCCTTAAAATTGCTTGTAATAGCCGATACACTGCAGGCTTCAACGTTATTGTTACATCAAACAACTATTAATGGAGCATATAGTAAAAATGGCTTTAATGCAACAGTAAATACATTCGGGCAGCGTGATGCAGACAAATATATATTTGGAATAATAGGCAAAAAAACAGCTTCAAATACAAGCATTAGCCTTCAGGAGAATCTCTTTTTAAAAAACAAAAACTGGAAGGTAAATCCTGAAAATATTTTCATAATCAATCAGGATGGATTTTATGTACAACATATGGATATTTCAAACGCCAATGAAACAATTCTATTAAATAGCCAAAATGCAATTGCAGGGTCACCTATTCAAGTAAAAGTCAATCATTTTTTACTAAACAATATCACTAGTTTATTAAATAAAGATTCCTTATTAATTGGAGGCATATTAAACGCAAACTTGGTAGCAAGTGATTTTAATAATAAGGTTCCTTTTTTTGATGGTAATATATCTGTCGATTCACTTATGTATCAGCAGATGGCAGTTGGTAATCTATTATTAAAGGCAAGTGCCAATAAACAAAATGGAGTTGTGTTTGATGGTAGTTTAAAAGGAAATGGCAATCATGTTACCCTCGTTGGTAATTATAATCACCAACTAATCAATGCGAATATTCAACTAGATCCAATCCAAATGAGTGCCATTGAGCCTTTCACCCAACAGCAAATAATTAACTCAAGAGGTGAAGTAAGAGGGGAGATTAAAATAAGTGGCAATATTCAATCACCAGTTTGGAATGGTGCTCTTTTGTTCGATTCTGTTTATACTGTTGTAAAAGATTATGGTACAGTGTTAAGATTAAATCAGCAAACCATCCATTTAGATTATCCAATCATTCGATTTGCAAATTTCACCATTAGGGATACAACTAATCAAAGTATAGTAGTTAATGGTTCTTTAAAACACACAGCAGGCTTTAATTTCAACAATAATTTATCTGTTAAAGGCCAATCTTTTACGGCTATAGATAATGCTGAATTAGTAAATAGCCAAATTTACGGTAAGGGAATAGTAGATGTAGATGCTGAAATTAAAGGAAGCATGACTGCGCCAGATATTACGGGCAATATTGGGTTAAAAAAAGATTCTAAAATCACTTTTGTTAGGCAGCAAACAGCGGCATCTGCAAAAGATAGAGTGGGAGTAGTTGAATTTATTGATATGGACACAGTAAAAGCCTGGTCCTTACCATTAGAAGCAGTTGAACCTATTAAAAGGGCATTATATGCTTCCACTTTAAATTATAACCTTAACATAGATGTAGATAAAGAAGCTGAATTTGTATTGGTAATAGATCCAATCACAAAAGATGAATTGTCTATTACTGGTAGTGCTCAATTAAATGCAAGATTAAACCCTAATGGTAGTATTGATTTAATTGGAGCGTATAATTTATCCAAAGGAACCTATCAACTTAATTATTCATTTTTAAAACGCAAGTTTGTTTTACAAGAAGGAAGTAATATTATTTTTAGTGGAGATCCAGTATTGGCTGAAGCCAATATTACAGCAGTATATGAAATTAATGCTTCGCCATTCGATTTAATTGGAACTGAAATTAGTGGTACCGCAAACAATCATGTTTACCGGCAAAAAATGCCTTTTGAAGTTGTGTTGAAAATAAATGGACCTGTTTTAGAACCAACATTAGCATTTGATATAAAGCTGAAAGAAAAAGTGGCAGGCATTAACAGTCAAATGTTAACCACTATAGAGAATAAATTAGTGCAACTCCGTTCAGATCCTTCAGGGATGAATAAAGAAATATTTGCCTTATTGGTTATGGGGCGATTTATTGGAGAGCAAAGTTCAGATTTTTTTGCGGGCAGTAACAATGGCATAAAGACCGATAAAGTTGTAAAGGAAAGTGTTAGCCGTTTCTTAAGTGATGCTGTAAGTCAAATTGCATCTGACCTTATCAAAGGGGTAGATATCGATGTGAATTTGAGAACCATCGACGATTATTCATCAAGCA
>VIKJ01000005.1:0-2783 GCA_008080615.1 Chitinophagaceae bacterium
CCACCGATATGTTGCCCGGAGATGATTATCGGTTGAAAACAAATACGTCTTTTGAAGGCTATGATATTTTTAAATTAAAACAAAACCAGGGCTTCTATAATCAGTTTACACAAAATGCATTGCAAGTAAATAATGGGGAGGGTAAATTTTTAGAATCTGCTTTTTATAGTGGCGTTGCAGCAAGCGATTGGAGTTGGGGCGCACTCATGTTCGATGCCAATAATGATGGGCTTGCTGATATTTTTGTATGCAATGGAATTTACAGGGATGTAACCGATCAGGATTTTATTGATTTTTTTGCCAATGATATTGTAAAGCAAATGGCGCTTACAGGTAAAAAAGAAGAAGTAGGCAATGTGATAGATAAAATGCCTTCTGTGCCCATTCCCAATAAAGCATTTCAAAATAGGGGCAACTTAAAATTTTCAGATGAGGGAATGAATTGGGGATTTGATAAACCTACTTTCTCTAATGGTGCATCTTATGCCGATTTAGACAATGATGGTGATTTAGATTTAATCATAAGCAATGTAAATCAACCAGCATTAGTATATCAAAACAATAGCCGCGAACAAAGTAAAACGAACTATATAGCCCTTTCTCTTAAATACAAAGCACCCAATACCTTCGCTATAGGTAGTACTGTAAAAATATTTCATGGTAAAGATATTATTTATAGGGAACTCATGCCTAGTAAAGGATTTCAAAGTAGTGTAGACTATAAATTAACCATTGGGTTGGGCAAAATGCAACCAGATTCAATGCAAATCATTTGGCCCGATCGTAGCATTAGTACAATACTTAAACCGGCCATCAATCAATTGTATTCAATTGATTATGCTACTGCCTCAGCAAAACAGATGAAGCAAGTGATGCAAGTGCCCATTCCTACTTATTTTACTGCGTTAAAAATGCCTTTTGAAAAACATACAGAAGATGATTATGTAGATTTTTATGCAGAAAGAAATATTCCGTTTATGTTGTCAAAGCAAGGTCCTAAAGCAGCGGTAGCCGATGTAAACGGAGATGGCTTAGACGATATTTATATAGGGGGTGCATTGCAACAAGCAGGTCAACTTTATCTGCAAACTGCATCTGGCTTTGTAAAGAAAACAGTAACTGATTTTTCCAAGTATGCATTCAATGATGTAACAGTAGCGTTCTTTTTTGATTGTGATCAGGATGGCGATAAGGATTTATTTACTGGAGGAGGAGGAAATTTTTCTCCTGCCAGTGCAGATATTTATCAGAACACCATTTTCTTAAATGATGGGAAGGGAAATTTTAGTTTAAAAGCAGGTGCATTGCCTATCAGTCATACCAACTGTGGTGCGGCTATTCCATTGGATTACGATGGCGATGGAAAATTAGATTTATTTATTGGTAGTAGAAGTGAACCCCAAAATTATGGAGTTGCTCCGCATAGCTTCTTGTATCACAATGAAGGCAATGGCGTATTCAAAGAAACAACCGAACAGGTGGCACCATCTATAGCTCAATTGGGGATGATTACTTCTGCAAAATGGTGCGATATCAATGGCGATAAAAAAAATGAATTGGTGATTGCGGGAGAGTGGATGTATCCGCATATCTATACACACAATGGCCAGCAGTTTGTTGAAACAAAAACAGGAATGGAAACCAATCTTGGCTGGTGGCAAACAGTAGAAGTAGCCGATTTAGACAAGGATGGAGATTTAGATTTAGTGCTAGGTAACCTGGGCGAAAACTTTTACCTAAAAGCCAATGCTACGAATCCTGTAAAAGTATGGATCAATGATTTTGACCAAAATGGATTGCCAGAAAAAATATTCAGTCATACCATTAACGATAAAGATGTACCTGTATTTTTAAAGAAAGATATTACCGATCAAATTCCCTCCTTAAAAAAAGGCAATTTAAAGCACCAAGATTTTGCGCAAAAAACCATTCAAGATCTTTTTAAAGATCAGGTAAGTAAAGCAAGCGTGCTTTCTGTAAACTATACTAGTAATGCTATTGCAATCAATGATGGTAAGGGACATTTTACCTTAAAACCATTGCCTGTAATACTACAGTTATCTAGTATCAATAGTATTACAATAGCAGACATTAATAAAGATGGCAACCCCGATTTAATTGTAGGTGGAAATCAATTTGATTTATTGCCGCAGTTTTGCAGGGTAGATGCTTCTTATGGAAACATTTTGCTTAATGATGGGAAGGCCAATTTTTATTTGCCACCCGCTTATTCAACTGGTATTAGTTTGAACGCACAAATAAGGGATATTAAACCAATACAGTTTCAACAAAAATTGGGTTTCGTGTTTTTGCAGAATAATGATTTCCCTGTTTTCTATCAACTTAAATCGGTAGCTACAAATACTAAATAAGAACAATGGTTGCTTCTATCATTCAAGTGTGTAAATTGAACAAGGGCCTTATAGCTACCAGATTAATCGCAATCTTAACTGCCATTCTATTCTTTGCTTGTAATAATAAGCAGGCCGATCAATCTATGTTTACGGTGTTGAATAATGAAAAAACGGGATTGAATTTTACCAATCAGCTCAATCCAACGCCAGCGTTTAATTTATTTTCTTATATGTACTATTACAATGGTGCAGGCGCAGGTGCTGGCGATTTTAACAATGACGGGCTGATTGATCTTTTCTTTTCGGCCAATCAGGCTAGCAATTCATTATACCTAAATAAGGGAGGAATGCAATTTCAAGACGTATCTATAGCAGCAGGAATTCCGAGGGATAGTGCATGGAGCACGGGTGTTTCAGTTGTAGACATTA
>VIKJ01000005.1:2827-21712 GCA_008080615.1 Chitinophagaceae bacterium
TATTGGATATTTATATTTGTAGGGTAGGGCATTTTAAAGTGTTGCGCGGGAAAAATCAATTATTAATTTGTACAGGTATTGATGCAAAAGGAATACCGCATTATCAAGAACAAGCAGCTGCATATGGTTTAGATTTTTCGGGCTTTAGTACACAGGCGGCTTTTTTAGATATGGACGCAGATGGAGACTTAGATCTATTTTTACTGAACCACTCTGTTAACCATGATGGCAATTATGCACCTAGGGCATATTTCGAAAACACATTCGATACATTGGCAGGGCAAAAATTATATCGAAATGATCAACAGCATTTTACCGATATCACCAAACAAAGCGGAATTAATGGAAGTAAAATAGGATATGGATTGGGCGTTGCAGTTGCAGATATTAATGTAGATGGTTGGCCCGATATATATGTAGGAAATGATTTCCACGAAAATGATTATCTCTATATTAATCAGCAGAATGGAACTTTTAAAGAGGAAGGCACTAAACAAATGATGCATACCAGCCAGTTTAGCATGGGGGTTGACGTTGCAGATGTAAACAATGATGCGTTTCCAGATATTATTTCCATGGACATGTTGCCTTATGAGCCCTATATGTTAAGGCGATCTTTATCGGAGGATGACTACAATATTTTTCAAAATAAAATTGCATACGGGTACACTTATCAGTATGCTAGAAATAATTTACAATACAATCGTAAGAACGGCAAGTTTAGTGAAGTAGGTCAATATGCAGGTGTTCATGCAACCGATTGGAGTTGGGCATCGCTTTGGATGGACTTTAATAATGATGGAAGAAAGGATCTGTTTATCTCCAATGGTATCCCTAAAAGAATGAATGATATAGACTATATCAATTTTGTATCGGGTGATGAGATTCAGCAAAAATTAAAGGAGAATAGTATTCAAGACAAAGACCTGGCGCTCATCAATAAATTTCCTGAGATTAAAATTCCCAATCAGTTTTTTTTGAATCAAGGCAATTTCAAATTCACCAATTTAACAGATAGTATTGCCAATAATCCTCCTACATTTTCTAATGGTTCTGTATATGCCGATTTAGACAATGATGGAGACTTAGATATTGTAGTAAACAATATCAATGAGCCTGTAATGGTGTATGAGAACAACACCAATAAAATAAATCAACAAAAAACGTATGCCCTAGTTAAACCACTAGGCGCACCCAATAATTCACAAGGATTGGGAACAAAAATTGTTTTGTATTCAAAAGATCAAGTAAGCACGTATGAATATACGGCTGTGCATGGTTTTCAATCGAGTATGGTAGGGCCCATACATATAGGATTAGATGGTGTAAAACCTGATAGTGTTATATTGATTTGGCCCGATAATAGATTTGAACAAATACAACTAAAGCCCAATACCCTTAATACATTCAATTACAAAAAGGGCTTACCTAAATTTGATTATGCAGGTTTGCGAACGTATTTAGAAAACAAAGCCGTTCCTGCATTTGAAAATATAACTGCTACTACCCGTTTAAATTATCAACATACCGAAAACGCATTCAACGAATTTGATCGGGAACAGTTGATTCCACATATGGTATCTACCGAAGGTCCGGCAGCTGCAGTAAAAACATTTCACAACGCCGTATATATTCAACAGGCCAATGGTACATTTTCATCAATGCCTCAACCCGCTTTATTGGCCGATTCTATGTGGGAGAATGTGGATGCCCAATGGGTGGATGTAAATAAAGATACTTACCCCGATTTGGTGATTGCCAGTGGAGGTAATGAATTTTACGGAGAAGACGTACACCTTAAACCTTTACTTTATTTAAATGATGGCAAAGGGCGTTTGACAAAAAAAGAAGATGCTTTCGGGAACATTTATGTTACACAAAGTAAAGTTGTTGTGAATGATATAAATGGAGATGGAATACCCGATTTGTTTTTAGCAGGCAGAGCCGAGCCTTGGCAGTATGGAATTGCACCTCGTTCCTTTTTATTGTTGAACGATGGTACCGGTAAATTTAATGATGTAACTGAGCAATACAGCAAGGATTTGCTACGACCCGGTATGGTAACAGATGCAAAATGGATAGACTTTAATAATGATCAACAAAACGATTTACTCTTGAGTTACGATTGGGGAGGCATTGATGTATTTATTAGGCAGGGTAAATCATTTGTACAGAAATTGATCACTACTAAAAAAGGTTGGTGGCAAATGGTTTTGCCTGTAGATATTGATGCAGATGGTGATATGGATATGATTGCTGCCAATTTTGGTTTGAACAGCAGATTAAAAGCTAGTCCTTCGCAACCAGTAAATTTATACGTGAACGATTTTGATGATAACGGAAGAGCAGAGCAAGTGATGACCTATTTTGTTGGAGGAGTTGAAATTCCTTTTGCTAGTAAAATTCAATTAGAGAAAACCTTGCCTTACTTAAAAAAGAAGTTCTTGTATGCAGAAGCATTTGCTAAAGCCAGTTTACAAGATTTATTGGGCCAGAAAAAATTAACAACTGCAGTAAAATTGCAAGCAGATTGTTTTGAAAGCATCCTATTGATGAATGATGGCAAAATGAATTTTTCGGCCAAACCCTTACCACAGCAAGCTCAGCTAAGTACTTATAAAGCAGCAATGGCCATTCAATCGGAGCAAAATAATGCTCCCCATATTTTATGGATGGGCAATTTTTATAATAATAATGTTGAATTGGGTAGAATGGATGCCGACTTTGGAACCATATTACTCAATAAGGGTGCAGGAAATTTTCAGGCTAATGCCATCAAAGGGTTAACTGTAGAAGGGCAGGTTCGCAATATATTACCCTTGCATATTGGTAAACGATTAACCTACCTTATAATTAAAAACAATGATCCTGTAATGGTGATTGCACCTAAATAATTTATCTAAATACAGGAAAGTTAATGGTAGTCATCCACTTGCTGGTATCTGTTTCTACAACGCGGTTAGTGATTAATTGTTGAAATGGAATAGCAGGAGATTCTTTCTTATAATCTCTTACATAGTTCTCGATTTCTCGTTGACAATTATTAATAGCATTTTGCCCACCTGTTACTGGTGCTACTACTATATTCCCCAACATCATATTCTTTAAAAAATACCGATTGGTAGAAGGGAGGTCTTTATCTGTTGCAATGGCCACCATAGCTTCATATTCTGTTTGGCTTAATGGATATACATTCAGAATCGGTTGATCCTGCTCCTTGCCATTTTGTGTTGCTATATAAGCTTTCAATTCATTAATTAAAGCATATACTTCTGTTGTAGTAGGATAATGATCAAATCCTTTTTTTACCGAAATAAGGGAAGAGAATTTAACTTTCTGCATTTCAATCTTATGCCCATATACTTTTTGAGTATTGCCAAAGAATGCTTCTAGCTGTTGTAGAAATGCGGCATATTCTGCTTTGTAATTGCTGATACTTAAATACTGCTGCAATTTCACGAATGGGTTAGCAGAGAAAATAAAAGTCGTAGTAGCTATAATTTGCGTTTCGGTAATGCTTTGTGAAATAAATTGTACATCTAAATGTGAACTTAAATTTTGGGTAATATTATTTGCCTTAAAGCCGTTTAACAATATTGTTTCAATAGCAAAAGGCTGATTATGATAGTCAAAACTACTATCATTGATTTTTTTTCCAGGCCACCATTTATTCCATTGATTCGTATTTACCATCAATCTGGTAACTGCATCCATTGGGCAAGTGATATTGGCTGTTTGAGTAATGCTTTTTTCTCTGGGTAATAAAAACAGCACAGCAATTAGTAACAATGGAACAATTATAAGGAGCATCTTTTTCATGAATCGAGTAGTATTTTTGATCGCTTGCAAAAATATCAAAAGCAATAAAATTTAAAAAGCGTTTTTTCTATTATTGAATCAATTGTGTAAATAAGTTGCCAACCTGATTGCCCTGTGATTTGCCGTTTACAATGGCCGCTCTAAAGTGAATACCACCATATAAGCGACTAATGCCTGCTTCGTCTGAAGCCTGTTCAATGGAGGTGAATGAACGTTGCATACCTAGATATTGTAATTCGGTGGTATCATGAAAGGCTTTGTTGTTTCCAAATAGATGGGTAAGCACCGTAGAGGCTGCAGCAGAAACTACACTATGTCCACTGGTATATTCAGGAAAGGGCGGTGTTTGTAATAAAGCATTCCATTCCGATTCTATATTTTCTCTTATTACAGAGATAGGTCTTACTGTTTTACTTCTAAATTTTTCCTCCCAACAAGAAATAAAAGCATCAAAAATGGCACATGAACTTAATGCATACGTTTTTGCAGTTGCCAAATCATCTAGCTTACTATCTCCACAAAGAATTGCAATAATGCCCATCCAATGCCCAACAGGAGTGGTTTTTTTATTGGCATAGGTTAAATGCCCTGTATGTTCCGAAACAAATGGATTATCATCCCAATAATGTGCTATGGTATCTTGCAATTTGGTAAGCTGCTTACTTACTGTATATACTTCCATTAGTTCTGTATAATACTGGCTAGTTTTATCTAAATTATAAGCAGGTGGAGCAGCAGGCCTAAATGGTTTAATCAATTTCCAATAAGGTTCTATAGCATCTGAATAATCGGGAGGAGTTTGTAGCCACTTACCAGTTTCTTTAAATACACTGTAACGTGGCATACCTCGGGTAACTTTGTAATTGTCGTTTCCCGCTCTTTTTAAAATAGTACTAGCAATAGTTTCACCCCAGGCAATGGATCTATCGAATACATCTTTATCCAACTCATTAAACTGCAATTGAATTTCTTTTTCCGCGTTGCCAATGCTGTCTTTTGAAAATACCAATGCCTTGGCTACTTTCATAAAAGCAGTAGCGGCAGATAAACGGTAATCATACATTTTACCAGCTTCGGTTTGGGGTAATGATTCAAAGCCTTTTAATGATGGAATAATAGAGCTGGCTTTACTGTTCATTGGTTTCAACGCTTCATAGTAAGCCAAATTTGCATATACATAAATTCTACTAGCAACAGGGGGTGTAAAAATATCGTATACAATTACATCCGTTAATTTTTGCACGCAGTAGTGTTGAAGTGCTGCGCCAACTAATATATTATTCGGTTTTTTTTGATTGCAACTCCCTAAAAAAACACCTATACTAATGGTTAACCAACCCAATATGTTCCACTTTTTCATAGTAAAAATTTATGGTTTAACTATTTTCTTTGATCCTTTATTATTCACTAGCTCAACATAATCTATTTGCTTATTCAATTGAAGGTAATGGCCCGATTGAGTAAGAAATCCCGATCCAATAGGGTATTCTTCTTTGCGCAAAGTTCCGTTTTTAAAATGGATGATACTGTACAATATTTCGGGGCCAATGGCTATAGTGGAATCCCGATTTATTTTATTCTTAAATAGCTTATACAATCCTGCATTTTGCCCTGCAATAAAAACAGGATTACCTTTTACCATTATCTCGCCCAAGGCCTTTCCGTTTCCTGGCACATAAAATCCACTCTGTGCAATGGTGAGTGGCTTAAATGCGCCCTTTCCATTTCCTTTTAAAATTAATCCGTTCAATGCATCATATCTTCCCAATGATGGGGTCATAGAATATTCATTCCCGTTTAGTGCAAGGTCTATAAAACCATCCCCATCAAAATCTTTGCAAATGATGCCATAAACAGGAGCCAGCTGTGCAGCTGTTGGTAATGCATGTAAAACCAAATTCAGTTGGCCTTTATTTTCTATCCAACTGGTATTAAAATTATTTACACTCAATTGCAAAGCCCCTTTCATGGTTTCAGGATTAAATACCTGTTGCATTTCACTTTTTGCATAAGCTGCATAATTGGGAAAACGCTCTTTCATGGCAGTCATCTCTCGTATAAATTCATCTCTACCGCCTACAGGAAATTCTTTAATTGGGCCATTGATTGTAGCAGGTAAGAAACTGCTGAATACCGCATCAAAGCTTCCGTTTTGGTCAAAGTCTTTGGCATAGGCTTTAATTGGATACTTCGAAGAGGGTTTTAGATATCCATTCCATCCATAATTACCTACAACATAATCCATATCGCCATCATTGTCTATATCTGCACTCTGAATACTGTTCCACCAACCATGTTGATCACTAATATTAGTAGATAACTTATTGAATTTTCCATTCTTGTTCTGTAAGATGGTGATGGGTCCCCATTCGGTAGTAATCAATAAATCTGCTTGTTGGTCATTATCTATATCAGAAAATATAGCACTTGTTACCATGCCTATATTTTGCAAATCAGGAGCAACTTGCTTACTTACATCTGTAAATAGTGCTTTCCCATTCTTGCTATCATTTCTAAAAATATAGCTGCTTACTGGTGTAGGGTAACTACCAGGCAAAACCCTTCCTCCAACAAATAAATCGAGGTCTCCATCTTTGTCGTAGTCTGCAGCAATTACACAGCTTTTAGCAGTTTTATTATTGGTAATGGCTAATGTGGATTCAGTAAAATTTCCTTTCCCATCGTTTAAATAAAAATGGTCGGTATACGCTACTGATTGGGGTTCGTTTTCGGCACCACCAGAAGCAATATACAAATCCAAGTCTTTGTCTCCATCTGCATCAAAAAGGCAAATACCTCCATCGTCTTGCGCTTTGCCATATTCATCTAATGAAAGCGATTTACGATTGAATTTTCCATTTCTTTCCTGTGTAAAAATAAATGCATAAAAAGGTGAGCCTCCACCTGTAATGAAATCGTCTAAACCATCTCCATTTATATCACCTACTGCAATGGAAGGCCCGTATTGGGTTAGTTTATGTGGCAGTAATCTTTGTCTGTCAAAATCTATAAAATCAACTTCTGCATAGCCGTCTTTAATGCCAGCTGCTAATGTGATATCAGTAAACCAGTTGTTGGTAAATTGAACAGGCGCTAATAAATTACTACTCGTTTTGGCTTGATTAATATTTACTGTAATGGTTTGATCAATTGAAGGATGTATGATGGTTTGAGATAGTTTGCTATTCCATTGGATAGTAATTGAATCAAGAGCATTAGTTTTTCCCAATCCAAAATGAGCTATATTTTCTACAGATGAAAGATACCCGCGATAAGGTGAGTTTTCATATACCTGCTGATTGCCTGCATAGTACAATCGGATGGTTGCCCCAATTCCATTTATATTGTTGCTATCTCCTTTTAATTGAACACGTATAAAATGATTTTTTTCTTTTTGTTCGTTGGCCGTATTTTCCAATAAGCTCACAGGCATATTGGTATTGTTTACAATTACATCCATATCACCATCTCTATCAAAATCTGCATAAGCCATGCCTGCAGAATAAGTAGGCGCTTCCCATCCCCATTCTTTTGTTTTGTTAGTGAAACTGAGGTCTCCATTATTTTGATAAATATAATTGCTGATTTTAACTGTTGGTAATTGTGCTAACACTTCTTGCAAAGAAGCTGCAGCAAATGCATGTTTTCGATAAGCCATGAAATCCATATCAGACATGTCTTTTGGTAAACCGTTTGTAACCATCAAATCTCTATACCCATCATTATCTGCATCTATTAAAAGTGGGGCCCAACTCCAATCTGTTTGCGCCACACCACTTAAAAATGCAATTTCACTAAATGCAGGAATACCAATGGAGTCATTGCTTTTAACCGAATAGCCTTGATTTAATTGCAAGGCATTTCTGGGGTATTGAAATTGGTAACCGTATCGAGTGGAATTTTGAAATGTTTGATAATTCATATCCCCATGCATCATCTTTTGCCTATAATTATCAATAGGCGTCATATCGGTTTCAATAATATCTACTAAGCCATCATTGTTGATATCGACAATATCATTACCCATGGCATTTTTGCTGGTATGTTTTAAGTATTCGGCACAACGATCGGTAAATGTTCCATTTTGGTTATTGATGTATAAAATATTATTCGATAAATAATCATTGCTTACATAAATATCCTTCCATCCATCATTGTTGATATCGGTAATGCTCACGCCTAATCCATGCCCCTCAATTAATATACCTGCTTTTGCAGAAACATCAGTAAACACTGGATGCTTCAATTCATTGCTCCAATTGTTTTGAAATAATTTATCGGTATTGGGCCAAGAGCCGTCTTTGCGAATGGGCCTAAATTCATTGGGATAAGTTCCGTCTAAATCATTTATTAATAAGTATACATCTAGGTCTCCGTCATTATCATAATCAAAAAATGCAGGCATATGCGTATTGGAAGCATCATCCAATCCATATTCTTTAGCCATTTCTTTAAATACAGGATTACCAGTAGATTTATTTACGCCTTGATTTACATACAATACATTTTTTCTGGCATTGCTATCGGGTAAAACTGCAGCAGCAATATACAAATCCATCCATCCATCGTTATTGATATCAATTACACTTACACCTTTACACCATTTAGCGTTTCCATCTACACCAGCGGAACTGGTAATGTCTTCAAATTTAAATTTGCCCTTATTGATATATAATTTGTTCGCTACTCGATTGCCTGCAAAATAAATATCAGGTAAACTGTCATTGTTAAAATCTCCAATGCCCACGCCACCTCCATTGTAGATGTATTCATAGTTTAATACATTCAGGTTTTCGTCTTCTGTAATTTGATTATTGAATTGAATACCGCTTTGTTCTGCTTTGATTTCTTTATACAGGGGTTTCTGCTGATTACATGCAATTAGTAAAGTACTGGTAATCAACAATAAAAAAATAGTTCTCATGGAGCTTTTTATGAATAAATTTGGTACAGCCAATTACCTGCAAAATACACAATTATGAAACGATTGTTCGCCTTTTCTACCCTGATAGCCCTTCTTCATTTTTCTGCTGTTCAAGCGCAGGACCCTTGGAAAATTTCCACCACGCAAATAAACCCTGCCAACTATTATGGAATTACGGTGGCCAATGGAATGATTGGGATTGTATCTTCTCCTGAGCCTTTCAAAGTAAAAGAAGTTGTACTTGCGGGTGCCTATGATCAATACGGAAGGGGTAGGGTAAGCAATTTCTTGCGCAGTTTCAATTTGCTCAATATGCAGTTGGGTATTGACGGAAGAAACATTTCGGGTGCCGATACAAAAAATATGAAACAAGAGCTGGATATGAAAAAAGCCAGTTTTACCTGTTCATTTGACTATGCTGATAAGGCCACCATTACCTATACTTATTATTCTTTAAGACAATTGCCTTTTACGGTATTGATGGATGTAAGCATTACTGCTAAAAAAGATCTACTAATGAATTCGGCAAGTGTAATGGAAGCGCCAGATGCATTAAAAGATGTACAAAATTATTATAATGAAATAGATCGACCGCATGTAACCATTGGGTTACTTACTTCTTCTGCCAAAAGTCCAACGGGTAAATTATTAATGTGTGCATCTAATACTTTTTTATTTAGTGAACAGCATGGAGCAGAACCCAGGGTGATTCACGAAATGTGGGATAACAATATGCACTTAATGAAATTCAATAAGCAAATTAAGGCAGGGCAAACTTATCGATTCTCTATTGCTGGGTCTTCTATCACCAGCGCGCACCATGATGATCCATTAAACGAAGCAGAAAGAATGACCTTATTTGCCAAATTAGAAGGCAGAGAACGCTTATTGTCCTTTCACGAAAAAGCATGGGATAAATTATGGAAGAGTGATATACAAATTGAAGGAGATGATCAGGCTCAGCAAGATGTACATAGTATGATGTATCATTTATATTCATTCACTAGAGAAGGTACTGATCTTAGCCCTTCGCCAATGGGCTTGAGTGGCTTGGGTTATAACGGACATGTATTTTGGGACACCGAATTATGGATGTATCCAGCCATATTGGTGCTGCATCCCGAAATGGCTAAAAGCATGGTAGAATATAGGTTTCAGCGATTGGGTGCTGCCAAAAAAAATGCCTTCAATCATGGTTACAAGGGGGCAATGTTTCCTTGGGAAAGTGCAGCAACAGGTGTTGAGGAAACCCCTGTATGGGCATTGAGTGGACCATTTGAACACCATATTACTGCATGCGTTGGCATTGCAGCTTGGAACTACTATTGCGTAACACAGGATAAGGAATGGTTGAGAGAAAAGGGCTGGCCCATCTTAAAAGAAACAGCCGATTTTTGGGCAAGTAGGGTAGAGCGGAATGGAGAAGGCCTTTATGAAATTAACAATGTTGTTGCAGCAGATGAGTGGGCCGAGAATGTAAACAACAATGCCTGGACCAATGCTTCTGCTAAAGCGGTATTGCAATTTGCTACCAATGCTGCTGGTATTTTAGGAGTAAGTGCCAATGCAGATTGGATGCAGGTTGCCAAGAATATTCCTATTTTAAAAATGGAAAATGGGGTTACTCGAGAGCATGCAACGTATAATGGTGAAGGAATCAAGCAAGGTGATGTTAACCTATTGGCTTATCCATTAAAAGAAGTGAACGATCCAAAACAGATAAGAAAAGATTTAGAATATTATGAAACAAGGGTTCCCAATGAAGGCACTCCTGCTATGACCCAGGCCATTTTTGCTTTATTATATGCCAGATTGGGTGATGGAGAAAAAGCCCATCATTTTTTCCAAGATGCATACTTACCCAATCTTAATCCGCCTTTAAGGGTGATTGCCGAAACCAAGGGTGGAACCAATCCTTATTTTGCTACTGGGGCAGGAGGCATATTGCAAAGCGTAATGATGGGCTTTGGCGGATTGGAGATTACACCAACTGGCATTACTCAAATTAAATCGGCATTGCCTAAACGCTGGAAAAAGCTCACTATAACGGGTGTGGGTATCGAGAACAAAACTTTTACAGTTAAATAAAAATTACTATTTTCGGATACTTGAAAAAACTGGTAGCCATATCAATGCTTGCTTTTCTGCTCTTTAACTGGGGTGGCTACCGCATGTTATCTAATTATTTAGAAACTCGTTCCGAAGAAAATTTGCAAGCACAATTAGATCAGGATATTTATGACGAAGCAACGCTTTTACATATCAAGGTAATCAACAATTTACCTTATACCAATAGCTCGGAAGCTTACGAAACAGCCAATGGAAATATAGAGATCAATGGTGTTTCTTATACTTATGTAAAACGCAGATTCTATAAGGATTCATTAGAATTGCTTTGTGTACCCAATCCTGAGAAAACGAGTATCCGCAATGCGAGAGACGATTTCTTTCGTTTGGCAAATGACTTTGTAGCCAATTCATCTAAGAAAAATACTTCATCACACCCTCATACTACTAAATTTTCTGTTCAGGATTTTACGGAAGATCATTCCTTTTCTTGGCAGTTTAGTGGTGGCTTTTCTGTAAAAATTAAACGGTTTGTTCAGTACTACGATTTGGGTGATGATTACACTAAACAGCTGGAGCACCCCCCACAAGTATAATGCTGGTTCATTAAGCATTTTATTTCCTTTATTTTATTTAAGTAACTCTTTATGAAAAAGACCTTATTAGGCCTTATTGTTGTTTTATGTGTTATCTCTTGTAAAAACAGCAATGATTACAAAGCTTTTTTACACAATCCTGCTTTGTTTAGTGCAACAGTACACGAATTGAATACAGTAGTAATGGGAAATAATTTTCCGCCAATGGTTGCTTCTCGTAACTATGCATACGCAGCAATTGCAGCGTATGAAGTTATAGCTGCAGCATATCCTCAACAATATCAATCACTGGGTGGTCAACTCAATGGATTAAAACAGGTACATGCACCTGCAATTACGCCAGAGGTAGATATTGAATTGGCAGCATTGCTAGCTTATATTAAAGTAGGCGAAGCTGTTACCTTTCCCGAAGGAAGTATGCAGTTGTATAGCGATAGTATTGTACAGGTTGCAAAGGATAAGGGGTTATCAGATAAAATAGAAAAGGCGAGCCGTTTTTTTGCAGATAGTATTGGAAGAGAAATTATTCGTTGGAGCAAAAAAGACAATTACTTAGAAACGCGCGGAGCAGAAAAATATACAGTAAAAGACATTCCAGGTAGATGGGTTCCAACCCCTCCTATGTATGCATCTGCTGCCGAGCCACATTGGATGGAAATAAGGCCAATGGTAATTGATAGCGCTGGTATTTTTGAACCAGCCCCGCCGCCGGTCTTTAACATAACAGATAAATCAAGTAAATATTATTCGGAAGTATTGGCTATAAAAAATGCGATTGATAGTCTTACGCCAGATCAAAAACATATGGCGGAGTTTTGGGACGACAATCCATTTAAAATGAACGTAACAGGGCATGTTATGTACGGGAGTAAAAAGTTTTCGCCTCCCGGTCACTGGATGAGCGTAGTAGGTATTGCAGCACAAAAAGCGAATGCAGATTATGCAACAACGGTTTATGCAACAACAAAAACCGCTATTGCTTTATTTGATGCGTTTATTGAGTGTTGGTATGTAAAATACAAATACAATACAGTGCGCCCCGAAACAGTGATCAACAAATACATAGACATCAATTGGAGACCTTATTTGCAAACACCTGCATTTCCAGAGTATACTTGCGGGCATTCCACTATATCTTCATCAGCAGCAGAAGCACTCACTAGTGTTTTTGGTGAAAATTTTGCATATACAGATTCTACTGAGCTAGAATTTGGTATCAAAAGCCGTTCGTTTAAGTCGTTTAAACATGCGGCAGATGAAAATAACTGGGCCCGTTTTTATGGTGGTCTCCATTTTCATAATTCTTGTGTAGTTAGCACTAACATCGGACAAAAAGTAGGTCAATTGGTAGTAGACCGCTTAAAGATGAAAAAGTAGTTTTCTTAGTAACATCTATTTATTGAATCCAAAAAAAATTAAATGAAATATTTAATCATATTGCTTTGTGCCTTATCGTGCCTTCTGAATAAAAAGCTAGGGTTCTTCATTTGTTTGGTTTTCTTTTCAATTAGCGCATATGCCCAAACAGATATTGATGCCATCATGATGAGCAAAAATAATTTTTGCGCAGGATTTATGTATAGCCACAATAGCTGGAAAAATTATTGGGAAGGAACATTTAAGCGTGATAATCAAAATTTAGGAACAGTAAGTGGGCAAATGATAGGCATCATGGGTAACTATGGTGTTAAAGATAATTTGAATGTATTGTTCTCCATTCCTTATGTAAGTACAAAAGCTTCTGAGGGAACCCTTATAGGGCAAAAAGGGATTCAAGATTTAACAGCAACCATAAAATGGATGCCCATAGAAAAAAAATGGGGAAAGGGCGATTTCTCCTTGTACACATTGGGAAGTATTATTATCCCAACTACCAATTATGTTGCAGATTATTTGCCTCTTTCAATTGGCGTAAAAACCAATACTGCCATGTTTCGTTTAATGGCCGACTATCAAGTGAATAATATTTTTGTAACTAGTTCAGCGGCTTATTATTTGCGTGATAGGGTAACCATTGATAGAACTGCTTATTATACAACCGAAATGCATTATACCAATTTGGTTGAAATGCCAACAGTAACCAATTACAATATAAGAACAGGATATCGCAGCAGTAAATTAATTGCCGAAGCAGTTTTAGACATTACAAAAACCAATGGCGGATTTGATATTACCAAAAACAACATGCCCTTTTTAAGCAATCAAATGAATGCAACCAGGGCAGGCGTTAATATTAAATACACAGTTTCTAAAGTTGATGAACTTTCTTTTATTGGTAATGCTATGTATACAATAGCAGGAAGAAATGTTGGGCAAACAACTTCTATAAGTGTAGGTATTTTCTATGTATTCGATTTTACCAAAAAGAAGCGTTCATCTATAGAAGAAGCAGAAAAAACTAAAACTGAATTATGAAAAAAGCAATCATAAAAAATACACAATTGATTTTGTTGGTACTTCTAATGGCTGCTTGTAACAGAACGTTAGAAGACAGAACCAAAGAATTACCTCCCTTAAGTCCATTGCAAGCTGATGCAAATGCTGGAGATTGGAAACCTGTTGTTCTAAGCGCTGCAAATGAATTTGCAATAACTGCACCCTTGGCTGTTAGTAATGGAGCTTATGTAAGAGAGTTAAATGAAATAAAAGAATATCAACAAGCATTAACAGAAGAACAAAAAAACAGTATAAGGTATTGGGGCGCAGGCGCGGTTTTAAGATGGAATGAAATTATGCGTGAACTGGTAGCGAAAAGAAATTTGCCACCTTATCAAAATGCAGATGGTAGTTATCCAATACCAAGTGCGGCCAATCCATTTGGTTATCCGCAATTTCCATTTTCAAATCCTCCTTATGCTGCAAGAGCGTATGCATATGTAAGTGTGGCGCAATATGATGCATTGGTTGCTGCTTACTATTATAAAAGATTGTACACAAGGGTTGCACCATATAAAGTGGACGCGACCATTAAACCATTATTACCCATCAATGATTTACCTGCATATCCTAGTGAAGATGCCGTGGTAGGAGCAGCTGCAGTAGAACTATTGAAACTATTATTTCCTGCTGATGTTGCCTATGTACAACAAAAAGCAGATGAGCAAATGAAAGCGCGAATCATGGCAGGTATGAATACTAGAAGCGATTTGGAAGCAGGTGTGGCATTAGGAAGATTGGTTGCAGCAAAAGTAATTGCAAGAGCTGCCAACGACAATATGAGTAGGGCAGTGGGTACACCAGCGCAATGGGCTCAATTAGAATCTCAAACAGCTGCAACGGGAGAAACCCCTTGGATAAGTTTAGATGCTCCAAACCGACCACCCATGTTGCCATTTTTTGGTAGGGTTCGTCCATTTCTTTTCGACTCATTAACCACCATTGCTATTCGTCCAACACCACCTCCTCCAACTGCATCTGCTAAGTTTAAAGAAGAATTGGTAGAAGTGAAAAACTTTAGTGTAAATGCAACTAGGGAACAAATAGCCATTGTACATTATTGGGCTGATGGTGTAGGAACTTATACACCTCCAGGGCATTGGAATGCCATTGCAGCAGAAGATTTTATTCAATTAGGATTTAGTGAAGTAAGATGGGCAAGAAATATGGCATTATTGAATATGGCAGTAATGGATGCAGGTATATCTTGTTGGGATACTAAATATTTCTATTACAATCCAAGACCATCTCAAATGGATCCATCCATTAAAACAAGTACCGGCATTCCTAATTTCCCTGCTTATATATCGGGGCATTCTACTTTTAGTGCAGCAGCTGCAACTATATTAGGATATATTGTACCAGCAAGGGCGAATGCTTATACTGCTATGGCAAAGGAAGCATCTGATTCAAGATTGTTTGGGGCAATACATTATCGTGCTGATTGTGAAGTAGGTTTAGTGCAGGGAAAAAAAGTGGGTAATTTTGCCATTGCAAGAGGATTAACAGATGGGGCTAATTAAAATCAAATTTATGAAACAGCACTTAAAACTCTTTTTATTGATACTTGGCATATTATTTTTTGAAAAAAATATGGATGCGCAAGTAAAAACATTATCCGATACCATTACTTCAAAAACCTTAGATAGTATTACTGTAAATGGATTTATTCACAGTTCAATTGGGCTTCCAGAAGAATTGGGCACTTATTTGTATAGTGGAAAAAAAACCGAGTTGATTCAATTAAGCATAATGAATGCAGATATTTCTGCAAAAACAGGTCGCCAGGTATTTGCAAAAGTACCTGGCGTTTTTGTGTATGATATGGATGGAGCTGGCAATCAAATAAATATTGCAACGCGTGGGCTTGATCCACATCGTGGTTGGGAATTTAATATTCGAAAGGATGGGATTATTACCAATTCGGATATGTATGGTTATCCGGCAAGCCATTACAGTATGCCTTTAGAAAGTATTGAGAAAATAGAATTGGTAAGAGGTACTGGTTCATTACAGTATGGTGCGCAATTTGGCGGTATGCTTAACTATATTAGTAAAAAGCCAGATACACTTAAACGATTTGGTTTTGAAACAATTAATACAACAGGGTCTTACAATTTATTCAGCACCTATAATGCAGTTTCGGGAACCATTAAAAAATTCAGTTACCATGCCTATTTAAATTATAAAACCAGAGATGGCTATAGAAACGAAGAGCATACCAATGCACATGCACAGCGAATTGTTCTTAACTATGCTTTAAGTAAACAGTTTAATATACAAGTAGAATGGTCAAGGTCTGCGTATACTTACAAAATACCCGGTGCACTTAATGACAGTATGTTTAGTAAAAACCCTAAACAGGCCACCAGAGCAAGAAATTATTTTAATCCAGATATTCATATTCCTGCTATTACCATTCATTGGAATGTAAATAAGCAAACCGAGCTGCAGTTTACTAGCTCAGCAGTATTGGGAAAACGCA
This sequence comes from Chitinophagaceae bacterium, assembly GCA_008080615.1. Classification (GTDB taxonomy): domain Bacteria; phylum Bacteroidota; class Bacteroidia; order Chitinophagales; family Chitinophagaceae; genus Sediminibacterium. Next base: position 19,155 of record VIKJ01000005.1, read on the forward strand.
ATAGTGTTTTATTTGATAAGCCTGTGAATATAAATGATACGATTAATGCAAATACTGGGCAGTACAATCATCGGCAAGTAGATATTGATCAGTTCAATAGTTATACAACCGAATTAAGGGTATTGCACCATTATTATTTAGGAAAAAGGTGGAGTACTGTAGCTGCAGGGTTGCAATACATGAACAACGATTTGCATAGAACCCAATTGGGTAAAGGAACTACAGGAACTGATTATGATCTTAGTTTAGTAGATCCAATTTGGGGGAGAGATATACACTTTAAAACAAAAAATATTGCTGTATTTGCTGAAAATAAAATTGAACTCAATAAACGTTTCGTAATTACTACTGGTGCTCGTTTGGAATTGGGCCATACTGATATGAGTGGAGTAATTAATTATTATCCAACCAATAAAATTCCACTTACAATTTCTCATCAGTTTCCTTTATTTGCTGCAGGTTTGCAATATAAATTAAATAATCAAGTGCAATTTTATAGTGGATGGTCTCAAAGTTATCGCCCCATGATCTTTAAAGATTTAGTGCCAGGCTCTTTATATGAAACAGTTGATCCTACAATTAAAGATGCTAGCGGATACAATGCAGAATTGGGTTTCAAAGGAAACTGGCAATTTTTAAAATGGGATATAACGGCATTTGTTTTAAGAGAGAATAATCGTTTTGGTACATTGGCCATAACAGATGCCAACAATAATTTAATCACCTATAGAACCAACACGGGCAACTCATTCAATAAAGGAGTAGAATTATTTGTTCAAGCAGATTGGCAATTGAATCCCAAAACACTGGTATCTATCTTTACATCAACGGCGTTTATGAACGCCCGTTATGTTGATGCTTCTGTAAAAGTGGGCAGTGTCAATCGCTCTATAAACAACAATAAAGTAGAGTCGGCTCCTGATTTTACCACAAGAAATGGGGTGACAGTTAAAAATAAATTAATGAGCACTTCTTTATTATACAGTTTTGTATCTTCTACATTTGCTGATCCTCTAAATACAGTAATACCTTCTGTAGCTACAGGTGCAGTAGGTTTGGTTCCAGCATATGGAATTGTAGATTTAAATTTTACTGTTCATATTCGTAAACAAACAGAATGGAAACTCAATATTAATAATCTGTTGAATAAATCTTATTTCACCAAACGTCCATTATTTTATCCAGGACCAGGTATATGGCCTTCTGATGGAATCAATTTCACCACTTCTATCTCATTTAAATTATAAAACTTACTTATTGGGTTCCAGTATACAAAACTGGTAGGGCTCTAACACAAGGTATTCGTGGTCGGGCCCTACCTTGTATTTTTTCTCGGTATAATAATCATATAGTTCTGTTGGAACTTTTCCATGCTCTTTAAAAGCATACCAAGTTATATAAGCCGCTTTTTTACTAAAGTTAAATAGGCAATAAACGCTTTTATTTTCATTAGCCCTTAAGAAACCTGCAACATGAATATTGTGCGGGGTAAGCCAAGTACAATTCTTTTGATCAGCTAGTACCGTTAGTTTTTTTCTAATTTGAATCAAGCGTTGCGTTGCAGAAAATATTCTTTCTTCAATGCTATTCTCCTCATCAATTTTAGCATTCTTATCCCAATCAATGATGGGCCGATGCATCCACCGATTATCATAGCTTTTGCCCGAATCATTTAAATAAGAATAGTCGTTGGTATAGCCCACTTCATCTCCGTAAAATAACATAGGGATGCCACCTAAGAATATACTTTGGGCTTGCATCAATATGATTTTTGCAATGCTTCTATCTATTGCGGCTGCATCATTTTGATTAATGGCTTTTTCTAATCCACATAAAGAAGCAAGCGTTCCACTAATGCGTGCATCCTGTGTTTTGGGGTTCACCGAAAACAATGCGCCAGTTGCATCCGAAATAGGATGGTTGCCCGAATAATAGTCTTTTAAAAATTTACGATGTTCATAAGCATTGAAACCTGCTGCTGCAATCATGCTATCATCGTATCCTAGGCCAATATCATCATGGCAACGGGTATAAGTTATCCAAGTAGTGCCCAATGGTTTTTGTTGAAGATCTTCTTGCGCAGCCAGCATCACGCGGGTGTCCCCTGTTGCTAATGCATCCCATTGTACCGCCATTTGTGTAGCATTATAGGCAACGTCGCATTCTTTTGCAGTAAATGCTTCAGTGCCAAAATATTTCATGATTTCTTTAGGAGCAACAATGGCTTCGCCCAATATAGCCATACCTGGTGATGCAATGTGTACACATTGCTTAATGAGCCTTAGTAGGGTATGTGCTTCTGGTAAATTTTGACTTGTGGTTCCCAATTGTTTCCAAATAAATGCAGGAGCATCAATGCGAAGAATATCTACACCTAAATTGGCATAAAATAATATATTGTTTAACATGGCATTGAACACAGCCGGATTGGTAAAGTTTAAATCCCATTGATAGTTGTGAAATACGGTCATTACCCATTTATTGCATTCCTTAACATAGGTAAAACTTCCGGGCGCACTCTCTGGAAAAACTTCGGGCATGGTATGTTCAAACTGATC
>VIKJ01000005.1:21719-27586 GCA_008080615.1 Chitinophagaceae bacterium
GATCGGGTATTTGCCGATCGTTGTACATATAAAAATAATCCTGGTATTCAGTCTCTCCAGCTTTTGCTTTTTTTGCCCACTCATGTTGATGAGAAGTATGGTTGAGTACAATATCAATCATTAGGAACATATCTTGTTCCTGCATGTTTTTTTGTACATTTTTTAAGTCTTCCATGTTCCCAAATCGCGCATCTACTTTTCTAAAATCAGATACAGCATAACCTCCATCACTTTCACCAGCAGGGCTTTCAAAAACAGGCATCAGGTGTAAAAAATTAACACCTAATTTTTTTAAGTATGCCAATTTAGTTGGAAGCCCTTTTAAATCTCCTGCAAAACGGTCTACATATAAACTCATCCCAGCAATCTGATTACTTAAAAACCAAACACCTTGGTTGGCTTTTGCTTGGTCTTTTTGTTGTAATTCAATAGAGCGTTGCTTATGACCAATAATTAAGTTTTCAATTAAAGCTAAAAATTGTGTACTACCTGCATTGTGGTTACCATAGATGGTAAAAAATAATTCTTGAAGTGTAAGTGCATTGGCAACCAAGCGGATATAAAAATATTTATCAGCGCCTGCTATTGCTAATTTGTGTTTATCGCAAGCCTTGGTAATTTCCTGATGCAGATTGTATTGATTCACTTGTTATGTTGCTTAGTTAAAAATCTGGTTATTCAAATGGGTAAATGCTTCCATAGCACCTAGGTATTCGCATGTTCTAGCACCTGCTTTGTTGGCATTGGTTACAAACCTTCTCCAATCGGTAGGATTCAGATCGGCAATTTGGGTTTTTGATCGATGGCTTAATTGGTATAGTACAGCCCCTACAAATGCATCTCCTGCACCCGTTGTATCAATTGGCTTGATTGGTATGCTCTCTATTATATGTTGATCTCCATTGATGCCCAATAAAGTACCTTCTTTCCCTAAAGTGATAGCAAAAACAGCCTTGGTTTCATTCAATAATTTTGTTGTGGCAGCTTCTAGTGAATTTGTTCCTGTAATTAACATGGCTTCTTCATCGCTCACTTTAAAAAATTGACAATGCTTTAAAAAATGCCAACTCTGCTCTATAAATGTTTGCGTATTATTTTTAAACAATAAGTGCCTGTAATTAGGATCAAAGCTGATAAATATATTGTGGTAAATGGCTTTTTCTAATAAATGCAAATAGGCTGCTTGTAAAGGTCCTGGTAAAAAAGCAGTGGCAGATCCAAAATGGATAATGGTAATATCGCGTAAATCAATTGAATCAATGTCTTCAATGGTTAATTGTCCATCAGCACCACGGTTAAAAACAAAATCTCTTTCACCATCTTCCATCAACGATACAAAAGCAAAAGTGGTAAAATGCTTTTTATCAGTAAGCATGGTATTGGTATCTACTCCAAATCCATTCATCACTTCAATTAGTTGTTTGCCAAAAGGATCATCACCCACTTTAGCTGCTAGTGCTACATTCCCGCCTAGTGCTGCAACAGCTGCAGCAACATTCGTTGGGGCGCCTCCTGGTTTTTTTAGAAAATTATTTCCTGCCGATAATGTTTTTCCTTTATCGGTGCAAATCATATCTATCAGTGCTTCTCCAATGCATAATATTTTCATAATCAGTAAAATTAATATTGATTAATAAGGTTTTTAATGTCCTCCACTTTGTAAAATAATTTCATCATCAGCAGGTTTGGTTTCTTTAATCAATAAAGTAGCACCACAAGCAAGCAACAATAAAACGCCGCCAAAACTGATGGCTTTTCCAGGATCATTTCCTAAAAAATGTTGTAATACATAACCAAAAGTGGTGGTTTGTAAAATCATGGGAATCACAATCATCATATTAATAATACCCATGTACACACCATATCTTTCTTTTGGAATATCATTTACCACCATTAAATAGGGTACGCCCATCATACTGGCCCATGCAATACCAAAACCTGTCATGGGTGCAAATAGTGCGTATTTGTTTTCCATATGTGGAAAAACCAATAGTGCAATACCAGCCATTAATAAACAAACCACATGTACTTTTTTAGGGCTGAATTTTTTAGTCATGTAAACCAATCCAAAAGCCGATAAAAAAGTAACCACATTGTACCAGCCATTTACCAATCCTGCCCAACCAACAGCTTCTTCGTACAAAGTTTTATTGGCAGATGGGCTGGTTTTCCAAACAGATTGTGCAATACTTTTAGATGCGTTTTGCCAGTAACAAAAAAGCGCATACCACTGAAAAAGATATACCAATGCTAACTGCCACATTACTTTTGGCATATCAGTAATTGCATGAATGATTTCTAAAAAAGGTTGAAACAATCCTTTTTTATTAGCCCTTAAAACTGCCAGTTCCTCCGGAGTCGGGGGGATCTCCGGAGTTTTTGTGATACTCCACAGAACTGATGTTATAGAACATATAGAACCCAAAAAGAAAGAACCAAATACCCAATAAGGAATGGCCCCGTGTTTTCCGGGAATATATTTTTGAAAAATAAATAAAGAGATATTGGCTAGGGTTATACCAAGGCCAGTAAAAAAACTTTGTGTGAGAAAACCACTTGCATGTTGAGCTGGAGGTAATTTATCGGCAATAAATGCACGATAAGGTTCCATGGCAGTATTATTTGCAGCATCTAATATCCAAAGCAAACCACCTGCCATCCATAAAGTGCTACTAAAAGGATAAATGAATAAAGATAAACTGCAAAATAAAGCGCCAATAAAAAAATAAGGTTTTCTTCTGCCCCAACGTGGGTGCCAAGTACGATCGCTCAATACACCAATAATGGGTTGAATCAACAAACCCGTCATGGGGCCGGCTAAATTTAACAATGGAATTTCATCTGGCTGTGCGCCTAAAAAGTCATAGATAGGATTCACAGCACTTTGTTGTAAACCAAAACTGTACTGAATTCCGAAAAAGCCCACATTCATGTTAATGATTTGCATGAAACTGAGGCGCGGCTTGGTAATGGGCATATGGACAATAGTTGGTCTTTAAAAATAGTGAAATGAATTTGAAACTTCAAGCTTGTTCAATTCTTTATTCTTTGCAAACGTTTGCTGTGCTATTTCAATTTAGACTCCTAATTTTGAAGCATGCAACATGCTATTGTTTACGAAAAGAAAAAAGTGGTACAAGCCTTACGTTACCATTTTGTACAGAGACCAGAAGTGCGCATCCTGATTATATTGGTAAATGTTTTTGCTATTGTGGCCGCTATTCTTTTTTATACAAAAAAAATAAGGCCCGAGCCATTTTTACTGGGCTCATTTGTATGGGCCATGCTCATGGCTTCTTTCTGGTATATCTTACCCCAAAGTATTTATAAACGAGCATCTACTTTTAAAGATCAGTTTACTATTTTCTTCAACAGTGTTGGCGTGCGTTTAGAAAATGATCGGGGAGAAACTCAGTGGGAATGGAAACGATTTAGTAAATTTTTCGAAAGCCCTCATTTTTTCCATTTGTATTTTGATTCCAAGTCTTTTTTCTTGGTACCCAAAGAAGGCATGACAGAAGATTTTAGGCATGATTTAAGGGCCTTACTAAAGGTGCATATTGCTTCATAAATCTTTTTCCATCACTATATGTTGAATGGTTAATTCTATAAATGGATTTCCAGTTGTATGGTAGCCCAATTTCTCAAAAAAATGTGTGGAGCTGTTGCGTGCATGCATAATCATTTTTTTATACCTACGGTCCCTTGCAACATTTTCGGCAAAAAGCATTAATACCCTGCCAATTCCTTTTCCTTGTAAACCTTGTAAAACGGCCATCTGTCTTAACCTAACAATTTGGGGGTCCTGTTGAACCAGCATGCAACAACCTTCTAATACATCGTCATCAAAACAGCCCAACAAAATATGGTCTTTATCTGATTCCAATTCTTGGGCAGAAAAATTTAATCCAAGGGGTTTACGCAACATTTGGTAACGCAATGCTACCATTTGTTCGTATTCTTTGGTTCCGTATTGAATCATTTTTAGGGCCATTTCAATCAAATTGCTATTGATGAGTTAACTAATATAACCATCATTTTTAAAAAAAAGGCATAAAAAGGGTACAAAATGGCTTAATTCAGAAAGAATCTTGGCATCTGTGGAAACAAAAATTGTTTAAAACATTGCTTATATGCCAAATTGTATATTTTTGCGGCAGTAATCAAAAACTTTTACAATGTCAGACATCGCTACAAGAGTTAAGAAAATCATCGTTGATAAGTTAGGCGTAGATGAAGCAGAAGTAACCAATGAAGCTTCTTTCACAAATGACCTAGGTGCAGATTCTTTGGATACCGTTGAGTTAATCATGGAATTCGAAAAAGAATTTAATATTTCTATCCCAGATGAGCAGGCTGAAACCATTACTACTGTTGGTCAAGCTGTTGCTTATTTAGAGGAGCACGCTAAGTAAGAATTTATATTTAGTAAGCAATAACTTTAATCCGCCTTCTTGCGGCGCAATGCCTCGAAAAGGCGGATTATACATTTAAACTAGCCTGTTTTATGCAATTGAAGCGAGTAGTTGTAACCGGTATTGGTGCCTTAACGCCCATTGGTAATAATCTAGAAGATTATTGGAACGGGTTGTTAAATGGTGTGCCTGGTGCCGCTCCCATTACTTTATTTGATGCTAGCAAATTCAAAACAAGGTTTGCCTGTGAAGTGAAAGGATTTGATCCTACAAATTTCATGGAAAGAAAAGAAGCCCGCAAGCTAGATCGATTTGCCCAATTGGCATTGGTGGCTAGTGATATGGCTGTAGCTGATGCAAATATCGACAAAGAAAAAATTGACGCAGATCGTGTTGGTGTAATCTTTGCAAGTGGCATTGGTGGCCTTACTACATTTCAAGAAGAAGTACTCAATTTTGCCAAAGGCGACGGTACTCCTCGATTTAATCCATTCTTTATTCCTAAAATGATCTTAGATATTGCCGCAGGGCAAATATCCATGCGTCATGGTTTCCGCGGACCCAATTTTGCAGTAGTAAGTGCATGTGCTTCTAGTACCAATGGAATGATCACTGCATTTGATACCATCAGATTGGGTAAGGCAGATATCATTATTAGTGGTGGATCCGAATCCGTTATCTGCGAAGCAGGTGTTGGAGGATTCAACTCTATGAAAGCAATGAGTGAAAGGAATGATGATCCTGCAACTGCAAGCCGTCCTTACGATAAAGACCGTGATGGTTTTGTTATGGGGGAAGCAGCAGGGGTAGTTGTTTTAGAAGAATACGAACATGCCATTAAGCGTGGTGCAAAAATTTATTGCGAAATAGCAGGTGGTGGTGCAACAGCAGATGCGTATCATTTAACAGCGCCTCATCCCGAAGGTTTGGGTGCACGCAATGTAATGATCGCAGCATTGAAAGATGCTGGTATGCAGGCCAACGAAATTGATTATATTAATACGCATGGTACATCTACCCCATTGGGGGATGGTGCAGAAGCAAAAGCAATTACAGAAGTTTTTGGATCACATGCGTACGATTTAAATATCAGTGCAACTAAATCAATGACAGGTCATTGTTTAGGAGCAGCTGGTGTAATTGAAGCCATCGCATGTATTCAAAGTGTGATTCATGATATTGTTCCCCCTACAATTAATCACTTCACAGATGATCCTGCATTGGATCCAAAATTAAATTTTACATTTAATAAAGCCCAACAAAGAACCGTAAGAGCTGCATTGAGCAACACTTTTGGCTTTGGAGGACACAACGCTTGCGTAATCGTAAAAAAATACGTAGCATAATATAAAGTGCAATTTTTTAAAAGGCTTTTTCAACCCAAACAGGCAAATGCTTTTGAAAAGCAGTTGAATGATATGCTTGGAATAATTCCAGGAAATATCCAATTAT
>VIKJ01000005.1:27620-30551 GCA_008080615.1 Chitinophagaceae bacterium
GCCATCGTTCTGTAAAAGATACCCCCGACGAAAATAATGAGCGTTTAGAATTTTTGGGAGATGCTGTACTAAGTGCGGTAGTAGCCGATTACTTATTTAAACGTTATCCATATAAGGGCGAAGGTTTCTTAACCGAGATGCGCAGCAAAATGGTCAATCGCCAGCAGCTAAATGATATTGCTTTAAAAATGGGCTTGAGAAAACTTACTTTTTTTAATCGATTTGATAATGCATTAAAGGGAAGCCAAATATTTGGTAATACGCTAGAAGCCTTGATAGGAGCGGTTTATCTGGATAAGGGTTATGCCAAAACTCAAAATTGGATCTTAAAGCAAATCATCATACCACATTTGTATTTAGAAGATTTAGAACTGATCGATATCAACCTCAAAAATAAATTGATTGGATGGGCCAATAAAAATGGTAAAACCATCACATTCGATTTGGCCGAAGAAAAACTAGAAGGCAACCGAAGGGTATTCACCATGAATGCCGTATTAGACGGAGAAGTATTTGCACAAGGAAAAGGCAATAATAAAAAAGATGCTAGCCAAGTAGCCGCTCAGGTTGCAGTGGAAAAATTGGGGCTTTAAATCTATAATCAACCGTTACATCCCCTCTCATTAACCGTATTTATACGTATTAATTTTACTTATATAGTTGATAGGTTTGATAATTAAAATTTCAATAATGAAGGTGTCGCATTTTGCGATACCATCAATTTGATGGTGAAATTAAAATCGATAATAGACGGTTTATTTTGCAATAAAAATGCTTAATGGAAGGAGGATCTAATGGTAAAAAAAGATATTCATGACTTACTTTCAGAACAAAAGATTCTGCATTTTATTTATATTATTAGAGGAGTAAAAATCATGCTAGATGAAGATTTAGCAAATTTGTATCAAGTTGAAACTAAGCAATTAAAAAGACAAGTAAAACGTAATATAGAGCGATTCCCCAAAGATTTTATGTTTGTGATAACTCAAAAAGAATTTGAAAATTTGAGGAGCCAATTTGGCACCTCAAATAGGGGAGGCACAAGATATTTACCAATGGCATTTACTGAACAGGGTGTAGCTATGCTATCTAGTGTTTTAAATAGTAAAACTGCTATCGATGTCAATATTCGAGTCATTAGGGTATTTAGTAAGCTTAAGGAATATGCATTAACTAACAAGGAAATTCTACTTCAAGTTTCTAAATTAGAAAAGGAAGTAAAAATGAATAGTAAGGATATTGAAAATATTTTCATTGTTCTTAAAGAATTAATTGAAAAGCAAGCTGAGCCAGTTAAACCAAAAAATAAAATAGGGTTTAAGCAGTACGAATAATTAATTATATGTGCTTTATCTAAAGTAAAATAGCATTACTTGATTTCTTGGCAAAGCTCAATAAGCACCCCATTGGTTCCTTTGGGATGTAAAAAGCAAACCAATTTATTATCAGCCCCTTTTTTAGGAGTTTCGTTCAACAGGGTAAACCCTTCTTTTACTAAACGCTCCATTTCGGCAAGAATATCACTTACTTCAAAAGCAATATGGTGCATGCCTTCCCCCTTTTTGGCTATATAATTGGCAATAACACCATTATCAGTTGTACTCGCAACCAATTCAATTTTGGTTTCGCCCTGTTTAAAAAAAGCGGTTTGAACATTTTCCGAAGCCACTTCCTCGGTTTTATAACAAGGGCTCTGGAGTAATTTTTCGAATAATTCAATGGACTGATCTAGGTTTTTAACCGCAATACCAATATGTTCTACTTTTAACATTATAAATTATGTTTATATATTATTTCGATTTAAGGAAAAACAACCGCTAGTGGTGAAAGCCCCCAAAATTATAGAACCTTAACCACTACTTTTGCGTTAATAGATTAAATAAGCAATACTATATGTTGAAGTTACCAATTTACTTAGATAACAATGCTACTACCCCAATGGATCCGAGGGTATTGGAAGCCATGATCCCTTATTTTACCGAGCATTTTGGCAATGCAGCCAGCCGTAACCACCCTTTTGGATGGGAAGCTGAAGAAGCAGTAGACTATGCACGTGAGCAGGTTGCTAAATTAATTGGAGCAGATCCAAAAGAGATCATCTTCACTTCAGGTGCAACAGAAGGAGATAATTTGGGTATCAAGGGTGTGTTTGAAATGTATGCCAGCAAAGGTAACCACATTATTACTTGTACTACCGAGCACAAAGCTGTATTAGATACATGTAAGCATATAGAGCGGAATGGTGGTGAAGTAACTTATTTAGAAGTTCAGCCAGATGGTTTAATCAATTTAAAAGAGTTGGAAGCAGCTATTAAGCCTAACACTATTTTAATTGCTATCATGTATGCCAATAATGAAATTGGTGTAGTTCAGCCAGTAAAAGAAATTGCTGCTCTTGCAAAGAAAAATGGCATTCTTTATTTTTCAGACGCCGTTCAGGCAGTAGGTAAAATACCTGTTGATGTAATTAAAGATGGTATAGATATCATGGCATTTACTGGGCATAAAATGTATGGTCCTAAAGGAATTGGTGCATTGTATGTTCGCAGAAAAAATCCAAGGGTAAAAGTTACTGCACAAATGGATGGCGGCGGTCACGAGCGTGGTATGAGAAGTGGTACATTGAATGTTCCAGGAATTGTAGGATTTGGTAAAGCTTGTGAGTTGGCTCGTTTAGAAATGGATGCTGATGCTGCACGTTTAAGTGTATTACGCGATAAATTAGAAAACGCATTAGTGCAATTAGAAGAAGCATATGTAAACGGAAACAAAGAACATCGTTTACCACATGTGAGCAATATTTCCTTTAAATATGTAGAGGGAGAAGGTTTGTTAATGGGCTTCAATAAAAATATTGCCCTTTCTTCTGGATCGGCTTGTACTTCTGCATCATTAGAGCCTAGCTATGTATTAAAAGCGTTGGGCTTGGGA
>VIKJ01000006.1:0-3175 GCA_008080615.1 Chitinophagaceae bacterium
AGGCCCAAACCCCTATTTATCGGGTAAATTATATATTGCAGTTCAATATAATGCCACAAATATGACGAAAGATTGTTATGTGATAGACATGGTAAGGACCCCAATTGGAAAATATGGGGGTACATTGAGTGGGTTCAGGCCAGACGATTTGTTGGCCTATGTAATACAATCCTTGTTGAAGCGAAATCCCAATATCGACCCTGCTTCTATAGAAGATATTATTGCAGGTGCAGCCAATCAGGCTGGGGAGGATAACAGAAATGTAGCCCGTATGGCGGGTTTATTAGCGGGATTACCCGTTTCTGTGGCAGGTGCTACCGTAAACAGGCTCTGTGCCAGTGGTTTACAAGCCATTATGGATGCAACTAGGGCAATTTTATGCAATGAAGGCCTTTTTTATATTGCGGCTGGAGTAGAAAGTATGACCCGAGCCCCTTTTGTAACCGCAAAATCTTCCGAAGCCTTTGGCAGGAAAATGGAAACCTTTGATACTACCATGGGATGGAGATTTATCAATCCCAAACTGGCAGCAATGTATCCTCCATTTACAATGGGAGAAACAGCCGAGAATATTGCAAGGCAATGGAAAATCAGCCGCGAAAAACAAGATGAATTTGCATTTGCTTCTCAAGAAAAATATGCAACTGCTTTAAAAGCATCCAAATGGGATGATGAAATGGTGGCAGTAGAAATAATGAAAGATCGAATGATCACCTGGTTTAATCAGGATGAACATCCAAGAGCCACAAGCCTCGAAAAATTAGCTTCATTGAAGCCTGCATTTATAAAAGATGGCACTGTTACAGCAGGAAATTCATCTGGCATTAATGATGGCGCAGCAGCAATGCTATTGGCAAGTGAAGAAGCAGTAAAATTATTCAATCTTCAGCCGCTTGCAAGAGTTGCTGGTATGGGTGTTGCAGGAGTAGATCCTTCCATTATGGGAATTGGTCCGGTACCAGCTTCCCATAAAGCGTTGAAAAGAGCGGGCATAACCAAGAATGATTTGTCTTTGATAGAATTGAATGAAGCATTTGCGGCACAAAGTATTGCTTGTATCCAAGAACTAGAATTGGATAGCGATAAAGTAAATGTGAACGGCGGTGCTATTGCATTAGGCCATCCATTGGGATGCAGCGGTACCCGTATTGCAGGTAGTTTGGTGCACGAAATACATCGCAATCAATTAAAATATGGATTGGCTACAATGTGTGTTGGGGTAGGACAAGGAGCTTCTATTGTTTTTGAAGGCTGTTAACAAACAACGATATTTTTTGTTAATCTGCATGGAGTGAATGTTTTTTATTATTTTACCTCCCGATTAAACCATAAAACGAGCACCAATGAAAAAAATGATCTTGTTCTCCCTGCTATTCTTGGGAATGAGTTTTGCAGCTTCTGCGCAAACAGATTCTACCATGAAAGATTATGTAGGCAAATACAAATTTCCCGAAGGAAGCCCTGTAAATGAAATTGTAGTTAGTTTAGAAAATGGCGCCTTAAGTATGACTTCTGCTGTTGGTTCTTCATCTTTAGAAAAAACAGCTGAAGATGTTTTTACCATAACTCAGTTTCAGGGTACTGCAACATTTAAAAGAAATGAAGCAAAAAAAGTAATTGGTGTAAGTATCAATGCTATGGGATATTCTTTAGAAGGAACTAAAGAAGAAACTAGTTCGCAGTCGCTATTTATTGTTCGAAAGAATTTGAAAAATTGACTGCTAGAATTTGTAGGATATCTCAAATAATGCAAATCGGGGAAGTAGTTTTTGTTCTGAAAACTGGGTAAACAAACCATTACGACCACCTGAGAAGATGCTGGTTTCATTCAAAATATTGTTAAAACTACATTTTAATTCTAGCTTCGACGGTTTTATAATGTACCATAAATTAGCATTAGCAAACCAATATTTATTGGTATTGAAGGAAAAATTATCAGTTAGATAGTTAATATATGTGCCTAAAATTAGTTTTTGAGTTATATTAACATTTGTACTTAAAAAAGGACCAGCTTGATAGGTAGACTTTTTTGAAGAAAGATCTTTATTGAAGTTTAAATTCACACCACTTGTTAAACTGATTGATGAGCTGAAATAAGGTTTTAAGGAAGCATTTAATGAATATAGAAAACTTCTATTACTTAAAATCGAATTATTGAACTCTAGCGGTCTTGACAACCATGTAAGGCTTTGCCTGAAATTAAATGAAGTTTTAAAACGTGAAATATATTGATCGTATTTGAAAAAAAGTGTATGTTGATCCTGTTGAACTTCTGCAAATCGATTGTACTGAAAATCAAAATCCTTTGAATACTTAAAACTAGATATTTCATTCATTTTCTGTCTATTGTATATCCAAGATAAAATTAGTGAAGAACCCTTATCTATATCTCTGTATGCATAGGTAAGGTTAGATTGTAAGCGTGGGATATTGGTATTTATAGGAATCCATCTAGTAAATGCCCTGAATGAACTTAGAATAGGGTTTTCTAAAATAGTATTAATTCCTGGATTATAAGAGTTATAATCAAAGATGTAGCTTAAATCTTTTTTCAAACCCAACTTCCACCTTAACAATATATTGGTAGTTGGGAAACTAAAGTTATTTTTTTGACGAAGATTATTGCTAGTATTATATTTATAATTAAAAAAAGAATACCCCAAACTTACTCCAATAGTAATAGATTTAAAGTTGAATTGTTTTGAGTATAACAAAAGAATTCTGTTGTTATAATTTCTTGTTTTATTTGAAAAATCCTTGTAAGGATAAATATTTGTTGAATTATTCTGTAAGTACAGTGTACTTTCTAAATTGCTAGAATAATAAGTATTGACAAACTTAAGTTCGTTTGTTGCCTTATTACTTTTTTTAAATATGTATTTTACTTGTGCTTCAAAAAAATCTATACCCGTGCCTGTTTTTTGAAAAAATGCGTTAGCTGAATCATTTAAGGTGATCTTTCTAAAAGCGTTTTGTAATATTGAATAATCTTGAGTTTTTATATCATTCATATATTGGACAGATAGCTCAAGCAAATGATTGCTGTTTAATCTGTTGGTATAATATAGACCCAATCCTTTTCTTGTGTAAATACTAGAAAGTTCTGATAAAAAATTGATTGAAGAACCAATGCTATCTATTTCTAAGTATTGCTTAGCTGTATATACTGCCGATA
>VIKJ01000006.1:3217-27396 GCA_008080615.1 Chitinophagaceae bacterium
CCGATAATAAGATTCTTTCTTTATCTGAAGTTCGCTTAATTTCGAAGTAAGCGTTATTATTTTTCGGTTTAAATATTTTTTGAATATCCGTAGTATAGGAAGCAACTGGGGAGAGTAAATTAATAAAATTATTTTCTTGTTGCTGTCTTATTTTATCTCCATAAAAATCTGTAAATAACTTCGCAGTAGTTTTTGTGTTTAACTTATAACTGAAATTAACTGCGGCTAATTTTGAATTGTTTATTAATGTATTTGAACCAGTTCGAATAAGAGGTTTTAAAAATAAAGGATCTTCGGTTATCAAATCTCTAACCAAAGTTTGATTAAACATATAACTTTGATTTTCTTGCGTTCTTTGGTCAGTTGTAATTTCATCGTATGGATTTACACCTATATTATTGGCATTTCCAATTATCATAGTCTTTAAATATTTATTTATTCCAAATAAATTTCCAGCAAGATTGTATTTTTTTTCAATGCCAACACCAGTTTTTATACTTCCAAAAGTGCTTACATGATTTGGATTCTTTAAAGTTAAATTAATTGCTTGTTTTCTTTTTCCAGATAAGCCCTTGAGCAGAGGATTGGATTCATAATTATCGATTAATTCAAGCTTATCTAAAGCATCTGGTGGAATATTTTTTGAAATCAGTTTATAATTTTTTGCTAATTCATCCCCCTCAATTAATATGGTTTCAATTGGTTTATTATTATATAATATTCTACCATTGTCATCTAAGTCGAATCCAGGCATATTTTTTAATACATCTTCTAGGTTGCCATCTGTTTTTTCTTTAAATGAACCGATTGTAAAAACTGTGGTATCGCCTTTTTGTATTATAGATTTATTTTGTACAATAATTTCTTTTAACACTTTTTCCGATAATTCTAATTCAATATCTCTTAAAACATTATTTCCTTGTTTGATAAGACAAAATAAATCCGCTTCCTTAAATCCAATTAATTTATAATTAAACTTTAATGGCCTTAGTAAAAGGGAATCACTTAAAGTACATATTTTAAATGTGTATCTCCCTTGATTATCAGTAATTGCGTAATAATTTTTTGCGGCTATTTTAAAATTAATTATTACTGATTGTAGTAAATTATTTTTTTGGTCTTTAACTGTTCCGCCAATAGTTGTACATACTTGAGCTTTAAGCAGATGGCAAAAAATTATAAAACAAAACAGAATAGCAATAGATTTCTTTTCAGCATTAAAACCTTTTTTCAATACTATAGTATTTTATTTTATTTACTTTCGGATCAATTGTTGATGGGCTGTTATTATCTAGCCCTTGTAGACCTTTTAGAGTCGCGTCCAATTTATTATAATATTCTGTCATTTCTTTTTGAAGTAGAATAAAATATTCAGACATACTAACAATTTTTCCATTTTTATAAAATGGGGAAACGGCATCTTTAGATGGATATTCAATATCTGTTGCATAAATGAAAACTTGAAAATCTTCGTCTGCAATGCTCAAAATCAACCCAGGTAAACCCTTGAATTTCCAAGGACCATCTGATATTGGAATATCTGGTGTGAACCATGCTGTATATTTTCTACCCCTAAATTCTGTTGTAGCCTTTAAGCAAGTATAATTTTTTATCATTTTAGTTTCTTCAACAATATTCCATTTAATTTCTGGTTTTAATTCGAATGTTAATATATACTGTTTTACTATTCGTTCTCTTGCAAAAATGGAATCATTTTTCTTATTCCAAAAAAGTATATTCCCAATACTATCAGGTTTAAGCCCAGCACTAATTGTTGCTACACCAGGCTGTTTTTTTTCAATTATATTTTCTAATGTAGTTATGTTCATCTTCTTCTTCTGTTCTTCTGCAATTGATTTATTAAATATTGTGGGGCGAGCAAATTGATAATTACTACTGATAGAATTTCCGATTAGTTGTGCATCCATACCAGTTGTATCTCTGATTTTTCTTGCTGTATCCATTTCCCTGCAATGCCGGTAATTTATTTTATAGGTTAAGTTCTGGCTAAATAGGTGTGTGGTCAAACTAAAGATGAAGAGTAATAGAAATATATTTTTCATATGCTAATTAAATTTAATAAAATAGGGTCAACTATTTAAGGTCTTTGTTCTTGTGTAACTATTATTACGTCATTTCCAGGAATGCCATAACAATTTACGGTAATATCATATGTTACATACAATGTACCATCCATACCTTCAACTAGGTAAGGTTTTGATATATTCACAAAGCATATACCAAAAGGATTTATTGCAGTTACATTACTTTCGTTATATATTTCTTCAAACTTTTGTGATTTTGCTTGGCCAACTTCTATTTTATTATATTCTTATTTCGAAATCGAATAATGTTTAGTTTGATTATCCTTAAAAAAATTGGTTGAAGCTGTTGCGGTAAGGCTGATCATAACACAAAATACAATGGTTATGCTAATGAATAGTTTTTTCATTTTAGGTTTTTTAGATTTTAATAGAAAATTTGGTTAAAAACAGTTTGACCCTATTTTTCATAAAAATATACCTATGCAATTTTTTTTTCTACTCTATTCTTCTCTGATTTATCATTAATTCGGGTAATTTTATCAGGTTTTTTGAAAAAACCTTACCTTGACATTATGATTCATGAAAAATTAAAAGAATTACGTAAAAGTAGAGGGATTACTCAAGAAGAAATGGCTGCTGCGTTGCATAAAAGTCAAAATGCTTATAGTATAATTGAACTTGGCAAGTCAAAATTGGATGCAGAGTTGGTTCCTGATGTTTGTAAAATATTAAATATTACACCGCTTGATTTATTTTCAAATAATAGTTCAAGCTATGTATTTAATGAGAAAGTAGAAAATGGATATGCTACTTATATACAAACAGTAAATGCGACTAATATTGAAACACTAAACCTGTTGAAAACAGAATTAGATGAAAAAAATAATACAATAAAATCTCTCTTAAATTTATTAAATAACTCAAAATAATTCTTGCAACAGTTGTGCTTGTGAAATTGTTTTCTGTTCGCCAGTTTCTATATTTTTTATATTGCAATTTCCTTCTTCCAATTCTTTTGTTCCAATGATTACAATATAAGGAATGCTCTTTTTTTCTGCGTATTTAAACTGCTTATCTAATTTGGTTTGTTCATGAAAAAGCTCGGATGCAATGCCGCTTTGCCTTAATTGTTGCATCAACTCAAATGCTTTATTGCACTCGGCTTTTCCTAAATTAAAAAACAAAATTTTAGTGCTTCTTTGTATAGCTTCTGGAAATAATTTCAATTCTTCTAAAACATCATAAATTCTATCTACACCAAAGCTGATGCCCACTCCAGGAACATTGGGTACACCAAACAATCCTGTTAAATCATCATATCTTCCACCTCCGCCAATACTGCCCATTTGCGCACCAATGGCTTTTACTTCAAAAATAATTCCAGTGTAATAATTCAACCCGCGTGCAAGGGTAAAGTCTGCAACAAGATTGCAGTTGCCCGTTTCAATAGGGTAATTTAATACCTGTTCAATTTCTTCAATTCCGGCTAAACCATTTTCATTATTTCCCAATAATTTTTTTAGTTGTGCTAGTTTCGATTCATTGGTTCCGCTAATTAATAAATATTGTTCAATGGTATTAATTTGTTCATTGGATAATCCTCGGGTAACCAATTCTTCTTTTACTTTTTCCAATCCAATTTTATCTAATTTATCTATTGCAATGGTGATATTGATCAATTGATTGGATCCACCACAAACTTCTGCCAAACCTGCTAATATTTTTCTACTGTTGATGCTGATGCTTACGGGTAAATTGAGCCTGTTAAAAACGGTGGCGTATAAACTGGTTAATTCAATTTCATTTAACAAACTATTGCTTCCTACTACATCTGCATCGCACTGATAAAATTCTCTATAACGGCCTTTTTGCGGACGATCGGCCCTCCAAACAGGCTGTATTTGATAACGTTTATAAGGCAAAGTGAGTGATCCGTAATTCATGGCTACATAGCGAGCAAAGGGAATAGTTAAATCATAACGCAATGCTCTTTCGGTAATGCCTTTATTATTTTTTCCACTTAGAATTTTATCGAAATCTGCCAGCAATTGTTCCTTTTTGGCAGGATTATCTAAACCATTGTTGAGAATTTTAAAAATGAGTTTGTCTCCCTCTTCACCATATTTTCCCATCAAGGTTTCTAAGTTCTCCATTGCAGGTGTTTCCAACGGCTCAAATCCATACAATTCAAAAACAGTTCGAATGGTATTAAAAATATAATTCCGTTTTTGAACTATGGCTGCATTAAAATCCCTTGTTCCCTGTGGTATAGTTGGTTTACTCATTGCCGCAAAAGTAATTAAAGTTGATGACCCGTTTAAAACTGTATAGCTTAAGATGAATGAAATTGATGAGGTTCAATTATTTTTTCGCATGCTTTATCTAACATTTCAAAAACATCTCTAAATCCTTCAATACCACCATACCAAGGATCTGGTACGTCTTCGTTTTTACCAGGATTTAGTTCATTCAGTATTAATTTTACTTTTTCTTCCTGCCAATTTTTTCCACACAAACGTTTGATATCATTATAATTGGATTGGTCCATTGCATAAATTTTATCGTAAAACCGCATGTCTTCGGGGCTAAATTGCCTGCATCGTTGCATGGAAATATCTATTCCGTTTTCTTTAGCTACCTGTTGAGAAAGCTGGTGGGGGGCTTCGCCAACATGATATCCTTCTGTACCGGCACTCTCTACAATCCAAGGCAGGCCTGCTTGTAAGGCTTTTTCAGTAAGGATGCCCTGGGCCAATGGACTTCTACATATATTCCCCAAACAAACCATTAAAATTTTCATGAATTCAAAGATAGTATTTAACAAAACGTTCTATAAACTAACGCTTATTAGTTCTTATGGAATATCAAAAAGTATGCATCTCAGTAGAAATATTTACTAAATTGCCATCCCCAAAGTTGAACAATGGAAAATAGCATGAGAGAAAGAAGCCAGCGTAGTTACAATAACTTCAGGCGTGTGTATGATATAACAATGGCCATTCTTTTTTTGGCTATGGCAGCTTCCATGTTTATGTTGGACTATTTTAAATTGAACTTGATTATTGCAGAGGATAAAACCTTTCGATATTTTTTTGGTGGCATTTGTCTTTTATATGGTGGATTCCGCTTGTACCGCGGAGTTAAGCAAACAGATCGCATATGAAATGGACAAAATTGTATTTTAGTTTAGGGTTCACGGTTGCTTTGTTCTTTGTTTCTTGTAGTTCATCAAATTCGGAAAATACCGATACTAGGGATACGCCTACAAAGGGCAGTATAAGTATCAGTGTAGACGAAAGCTTTAAGCCAGTAATTGAAGAGCAGTTGAGGGTACATCATGCTTCATTTCCTGCAACAACCATTCGGGTGCATTATAAATCTGAAGCAGACTGTTTCAGAGATCTTCAGCAAGACAGCACTAGAATGATCATTGTTGCAAAAGGTTTAACCGAAAAAGAAGCGGAGTTTTACAAAAGCACGTTATCTTACAAACCTCAATATGCAGAATTGGCTTATGATGCGGTTGCAGTAATTGTTAACAGCGAGGCAAAAGACAGCATTTTCAGCTTTGCAGATTTGCAAAAAATATTGAGTGGACAAAAGCAAATTACCGCCATTATGGATGGAAAATCTGCTACAAGCACGGTTCGATATTTAAAAGACAGTGTGCTTAAAAAAGGGGAGTTTGGAAAAAATGTGGTGGCAGCAAATAGTAGCCAGGAGGTCATTGATATTGTATCGCAAAGAACCGATGTAATCGGATTTGTAGGATTAAGTTGGATTGGCGATTCCTACGATCCAAAACAATTGGCTTATTTGCGT
Source organism: Chitinophagaceae bacterium (assembly GCA_008080615.1). Classification (GTDB taxonomy): domain Bacteria; phylum Bacteroidota; class Bacteroidia; order Chitinophagales; family Chitinophagaceae; genus Sediminibacterium. The sequence continues at coordinate 9,085 of VIKJ01000006.1, forward strand.
AAAATAAGGTTGTCGAGAATAGAATGCACGGCTTGCTTAGAAAGGAATGTATTCGCAAAGCCTTCACAGGCAACGATTACAAGAGGAGAGTATCCTTTGGCACGGCCCTTGTATTATATATTGAAGGAAAATACAGCGGGATTGGGAACTGGCTTTATGAATTTCATGAGCTTGGAACGAGGTCAGCTCATTTTCAGAAGGGCTTTTTTAGCACCAGCTAAAATGGCTTTTCACAAAAGATTAAGTAGTATTAAACAGGAATAACAAACCAACTATAAAAAGAGAAACATGAAGAAAAATGTTGCTTTGATGTTTGCAGCTTTGTTTGCTGTACAAGTTTTAACGGCTCAATTGCAGGAAGGCATAAAGCTGTTGAACTATGACAAACACAAATCTGCGAGAGAAACATTTCAGAAATTGTATGATGCAAATTCAAAGGATCCGCAAACTATTTATTGGTTGGGACAGGCTCATTTGGCTGGTAACGGCATTGAGGTAACAAAGGAAGATATTGCTGCTGCTAAAGCAGTGTATCAGAAAGGACTTCAAGAAATTGGCAGTGACCCTTGGTTATTGGTTGGTATGGGACATGTTGAAATTAGAGAAGGTGGAGATTTAAATTCCGCTAAACAAAAATTTGAACAAGCCATTACTGCTACTACTGAGTTAAAAGGCAAGAACAAAGGAAAGCCTAGTGCTGGTATTTTAAATGCTATTGGTAGAGCCAATGCCGACGGTGGTAGTACAATGGGAGATCCTATTTACGGTATTGATAAACTCAAATTGGCTGGTACCATTGATTTAACTAGCCCAGATATTTATATCAATATGGGTATCAACTATCGTAAAACCGGTGGTGAAAATGGAGGTGATGCGGTTAAAGCATTTGAAGAAGCCATTGTAAGAGATCCCAAAAATGCCTTGGCTAACTTTCAAATTGGTAAAATTTACCAAACTCAGAACAACAAAGAAATCTTTGAAAAATACTTCGACAATACGATTATAGCTGATCCTACTTTCCCTCCGGTATATTATGCCCTTTATGAGTATTATGCCAACAGAGACGTATCAAAGGCTAAGGACTACTTAGATAAGTATGTTGCCAATGCCGATAAGGATCCAAGAAATGAATTGTACCTAGCAGATTATCTGTTTCGTGCTGGTCGTTACGACGAGTCATTGGCTAAAGCCCAAGAAATTGAAGCTGCCGTTGGTTTAAAAACCCTTCCTAAATTGGGTGTGGTATATGCCTATAACTACGATAGAAAAGGAGATTCATTGCAAGCAAAAAAATACATCGACGAATTTTTAGCTACTGCGCCAAAATCAGAAATCAAGGCTTCTGATTATGAGTTAGGGGTTAAAATTGCCACCAAATTTCCTGGAACAGAGGCTTTGGCTTCTGGATATGTAGAAAAAGCTTTAGAATTAGATACCGTTAAAGCCAATAGAATTGCATTAATTAATTCTGCTGCAGATCAGTTTGGTAAAGCAAAAGCGTATACCGAACAACTTAAATGGATGAAAAGGCAGATGGAATTCAAAGGCACTATGACAGAAGCGGATCATTATAAGCTTACTGCTGCTGCGTTTAATGCCAAAGTATATCCTCAAACCATTGAATTTGCCAAAACCTATATGGTAGCTTTCCCAGATAAGCCACAGCCATACAGTTTTTACAAAAGAGCAGCTATGTTGGTAAGTACCGATTCTGCTGTAATTATTGGTCATTTAGACTATTTAGATTCGGTATATGCTGTTGTGAATAAGGATAAGTTTAAAAAAGACATCTTTATTAACGAATATTTTAAATTATTATACTACGTAAACAAGTTCAATAGCCTCAAGAAAAGTCCTGATTTTAAGGTAAAATCGGATGGTTCTAGAACAGAAACGGTGGATCAGTTTTTAGCTACTTGTCAATTGGCATTAGGCGTAACTGATAAAATGTTGGGTTTGTATCCCGAACTTACGGATGACAATAACAAATTTGCAACAGAGCAAAAAGCGGCCATTCAGAAAAACATTGATTATTACTCAAAACCAGGTGGAAAACAAGCTGGTAAATAAGTGAATTCAAAATAAATCAAAAGAAATGACTCCTCTACACGAGGAGTTTTTCTTTTATATGCTTCACAAGCTTATTTTTGCGTACTTAATTTAAGATATGGGTTGGTTATTCTCTTTATTAGATGCAAGTGCTACCAATTCGGCGGCCAATTATTTTCCAATAGGTGTCCAATTGCTTTTTGCAGCAGGTTTTGTGGCTTTTATGATAGGATTCTCTGCTTTAGTTGGTCCAAAACGTAAAACCAACGACAAACTAGAAACCTTTACCAGTGGTATTAAAACCCATGGTAATGCGCGTCAACCAATGGCCATCAAATATTTCTTAGTAGCCATTCTATTTGTATTATTCGATGTAGAAGTGATTTTTTTCTATCCTTATGCTGTTAATTTCAGAGAATTGGGATGGAATGGATTTTTAGCTGTTTTAATGTTTGTGGGCTTCTTTTTAGTGGGCTTTGTTTACATATTAAAAAAGGGCGCATTGAACTGGGAGGATTAATTAAGTGTTAGTATTTAAAATAACTCAATAATATGTCAAGACCGGTTAGATATAATATTCATCCTATTGAAGCCAATGTGGCTGATTCAATCACTTATGTTGATACTCCTGATGGGTATAGTGGAGACGGATTCTTCACTACCAAACTAAGTGATGTGGTTGGTTTGGCTAGAAAGAACTCTTTATGGCCAATGCCATATGCAACTTCTTGTTGCGGTATCGAATTCATGGCTACTGCCGCATCCCATTACGATTTGGGCAGATTTGGAGCAGAGCGAATGAGCCATACCCCACGACAATGTGATTTATTGATGGTGATGGGTACTATTGCAAAAAAAATGGGTCCTGTATTGCGTCAGGTATATTTACAAATGGCCGAACCCCGTTGGGTAATTGCTGTGGGAGCTTGCGCTTCTAGTGGTGGTATCTTTGATACCTACAGTGTATTACAAGGAATTGATCAGATTATTCCGGTAGACGTTTATGTGCCGGGATGCCCGCCTAGGCCAGAGGCAATTTTAGATGGTTTTATGAAAATTCAAGATTTGGTGGGGCAGGAGAGTGTGCGTAGAAGAAACAGCGAACAGTACAAAGCGCTGTTGAACGGATATGGAATACAGTAATGGTTATATATTTTTATAATGGCAATAACGAACGAACAAATACAACAAAAGCTTACCGAAAAATTCGTAGAAATGGTTTTTCATTTCGAAGAAACTTACGGTATGTTAAGTTTTGAAGCACCTAAGGAACAAAACTTAAAAGTGCTTCAGTTTTTACACGATGAACCCGAATTGGGTTTTACTTTCTTAACCGATTTATGTGGAGTAAATTACCCAGATGATAAGGGAAGAGAGTTGGCTGTAGTATATCATTTGCACAATTTGGTAAGCAATATCAGGATCCGTTTTAAAGTATTTACTGCTATTGATCAGCCCAATATTTACACAGCTTCTAAACTTTTTTCGGCAGCCGATTGGATGGAGCGCGAAACCTTTGATTTTTACGGAGTGAATTTTGTAGGGCATCATAACTTAAAAAGAATTTTGAACGTAGATGAAATGGACTATTTCCCTTTAAGGAAAGAATATCCATTAGAAGACCAGCTTAGAATTGATAAGGACGATCAAATGTTTGGAAGAGGATAATCCGAATAATTGATTTAAACAATTTCAATTGAGAAATAAAAAATTATGACAGATCATCATATCATATTACCAGAAGGATCCATCGAAAAACAAACGACCACGTTAAACTTGGGCCCTACACACCCTGCAACGCATGGGGTTTTTCAAAATATCATGGAGCTAGATGGGGAGCGTGTAGTATCCACTGAACAAACAGTTGGTTATATACATCGTGCTTTTGAAAAAATTGCAGAACGCAGACCGCTTTATCAAATTACTACTTTAACAGATCGATTAAATTATTGCAGCAGCCTCATCAATAATATGGGTTGGCATCTCACTTGCGAAAAATTATTGGGTGTTGAAACGCCTAAGCGAGTAGATTATTTGCGCGTAATTATTATGGAACTGTCTCGAATTTCCGATCACCTTATTTGTAATTCAATTGTGGGCGTAGATGCAGGAGCGTTTACTGGGTTCTTATATGTAATGCAATACCGAGAATTAATTTATGAAATATATGAAGAAGTATGTGGGTCCCGTCTTACTACTAATATTGGGCGTATTGGCGGCTTTGAAAGGAATTTCACAAATACAGCGTTTACGAAACTCGAGAAATTCTTAAAAGAATATCCAGTTGCGTTGGGTGAACTAGAAAGTTTATTAACCCGTAATAGGATCTTCATGGAACGTACTATTGGGGGAGGTGCTATTAGTGCAGAGCGTGCACTTAATTACGGATTTACTGGTCCTAATTTACGTGCTACAGGAGTAGACTATGATGTACGCGTTCATAGCCCGTATAGTAGTTATGAAGATTTTGAATTTGATATACCCGTAGGAAAAACCGGAGATAATTACGATCGTTTCTTAGTGCGTAATCAAGAAATGTGGCAGAGTATGCGCATCATTAAACAAGCATACGAAAAAATACAAGCATTTAAAGGAACAGAAGCTGAAGTGTTTCATGCAGATGTTCCTGAATATTATCTTCCTAAAAAAGAAGACGTATATACAAAAATGGAAGCATTGATTTGGCATTTCAAAATTATCATGGGCGAAGTGGATATGCCAAAGGGTGAAGTATATAAATCTGTAGAAGGTGGAAACGGTGAGTTGGGATTTTATTTAATTAGTGATGGAGGAAGAGCTCCATTCAGATTGCATTTTCGCAGACCCTGCTTTATTTACTATCAGGCATATCCTGAATTAATTAAAGGGGCTATGTTGAGTGATGCTATTTTAACCATGAGTAGTTTGAATTTGATTGCAGGAGAATTAGACGCTTAAAATTATTTAAAGTTATTACCGATTATAAAGTAGATGCGATGGCACAATTTTCACAAGAGCAGTTAACAGAATTCAACCGGTTGGTAAGTCATTATCCCGAGGGAAAGCAAAAAAGTGCTTTACTACCAGTATTGCATTTGGCTCAGAATAGTTTTGGAGGATGGTTGAGTGCCGAAACAATGGATTATGTAGCAGACTTGTTGCAGATTAAGCCAATTGAAGTATATGAAGTGGCTACTTTCTACAGCATGTATAATTTAAAACCTGTAGGTAAATATATGTTTGAGGTTTGCCATACAGGCCCATGTATGATTAGTGGTAGTGACAATATTATAGAATACATTCAACAGCAGTTGGGCATCAAGCCAGGAGAAACAACTGCCGACGGATTATTTACGTTGAAAACGGTGGAGTGTTTGGGTGCATGTGGTTATGCTCCGATGATGCAAATGGGAAAAACTTATAGAGAACATTTAACGAAAGAAAAAGTAGACGCAATTATAGATGAGTGCAGAAAAAATGCTGCTGCAAATAATTAAATATTATGGGTGTAAAATTATTACTGGAAAAAGCACATGTAGAAGGAATACGCAGCTTTGATGTATATCGAAGAGAGGGCGGCTACCGAAGCGTGGAGAAAGCTTTAAAGGAAATGAGCATTGAAGCCATTGTAGAAGAAGTAAAAAAGAGTGGCTTAAGAGGTAGAGGTGGTGCTGGTTTTCCTGCGGGTATGAAATGGAGCTTTATTGCTAAGCCCGAAGGTGTTCCGCGTCACTTGGTTTGCAATGCAGATGAAAGTGAACCAGGTACTTTTAAAGACAGGTACTTGATGGAATTTATTCCACACTTATTAATAGAAGGATTAATTGTAGCCTCCTATGCATTAGGAAGTAATGATACCTATATCTATATCCGTGGAGAATATGCATGGATTGTAGATATTTTAGAACAAGCTATTGAAGAAGCAAAAGCAAATGGCTTTTTAGGAAAAAATATTTTAGGCACAGGATTCGATTGTAATATTTATGTTCATCGTGGTGCTGGTGCTTATATCTGTGGTGAAGAAACTGCATTGATAGAATCATTAGAAGGCAAGCGTGGTAATCCGCGCATTAAGCCACCATTCCCAGCAATACAAGGTGTATGGCAGCGACCTACCGTAGTGAACAATGTAGAAACTTTAGCTGCTGTTGTTCCTATCATCAATATGGGTGGAGATGAATATGCAAAAATTGGTGTTGGAAGATCTACTGGTACAAAATTAATTTCAGCATGTGGCAATATCAATAAGCCAGGTGTTTATGAAATTGATATGACTATCAGCGTTGAAGAATTTATTTATTCCGATGAATATTGTGGTGGAATTGCCAATGGTAAAAGATTAAAAGCTTGTATACCAGGCGGATCATCTGTGCCTATTTTGCCAGCCAACTTATTGCTAAGAACTGCAAAAGGTGAACCACGTTTAATGAACTACGAAGGATTAAGTGACGGAGGATTTGCAACTGGTTCTATGTTGGGTTCAGGAGGTTTTATTGTATTAGACGAAGATCAGTGTATTGTAAAGAACACATACACACTAGCGCGTTTTTATCGCCATGAAAGTTGTGGTCAATGTTCTCCTTGCAGAGAAGGAACGGGTTGGATGGAAAAGATTTTGAAAAATATTGATTCTGGAAATGGCAAGATGAGTGATATAGATTTATTATGGGATATTCAACGCAAGATAGAAGGTAACACGATTTGCCCGTTGGGAGACGCTGCAGCTTGGCCAGTGGCCGCTGCTATCCGTCACTTTAGGGATGAATTTGAATGGCATGTATTGAACCCAGAAGAATCACAAAAAAGAAATTACGGACTGGCACATTATGCCGATCCTATTCATGTACCAGCTTAATTAAGTTATGTCTGAACAACCATTGTTTAAAGTAACGATCGACAATATTACGATTGAAGTTCCTGCGGGAACAACCATCTTGAATGCGGCGCGCAAGATTGGAGGAGAAGTGGCACCACCAGCCATGTGTTATTATAGTAAACTAGAAGGAACTGGTGGAAAATGTAGAACCTGTTTAGTAGAGGTGAGCAAGGGCTCAGAAAAAGATCCAAGGCCAATGCCTAAATTGGTTGCTAGTTGTAGAACTACTGTGATGGATGGAATGGAAGTAAAAAATATTACCAGTGAAAAAGTAGTGGATGCGCGCAATGGAGTAGTAGAATTTTTATTGATCAATCACCCATTGGATTGCCCTATTTGTGATCAAGCGGGAGAATGTCATTTACAAGATCTTAGTTACAATCACGGAAAAGAAGGAACACGTTACGAGTTTCAACGTAGAACATTTAAAAAGCATGATTTAGGCCCACATATTCAATTACACATGACGCGATGCATTCTATGTTATCGCTGTGTGTATACCGCCGATCAGCTTACCAATAAAAGAGAACACGGTGTGTTAGATAGAGGAGACCATTCTGAAATTGCAACACATATAGAAAAGAGTTTGGATAATGATTTTATTGGAAACATCATTGATGTTTGCCCGGTTGGTGCATTAACAGATAAAACATTCCGTTTTAAAAATAGGGTATGGTTTTTAAAGCCCATGGATGCACATCGCGATTGCCCTACTTGTAGTGGTAAAGTAACTTTATGGAACAGAGGCGAAGAAGTGTTTAGGGTAACTGCAAGAAAAGACCAATGGGGTGAAGTAGAAGAGTGGATTTGTAATACATGCCGCTTCGAAAAAAAGCAAAGCAGTGATTGGGTAATTGAAGGACCAAGATTAATAGACAGGCATTCGGTTATTTCACAAGGGCATTATGCTGGTTCGGTAGGTACACATTTACCAACAGATACTTTTGTAGCAGTACACAATGGCCGAAAGCCAAAATTAATGATGGATATACACACAGTAAGTGAAGTGAACAAGCCAGAGATTACGTTGAGTAAACTAGATAGGCCTGCACACTCAACTGACTTTAAATCTAACCAAGACTAATTGAACGAAGATGACACTATTGGCATTTGATTGGATATTATTACTGGAAAAGTTGATTTTGATTGCAATTATCATTTTTGCCAGCCTAGGTATAGCGCTTTATACCACATTTGCCGAACGCAAAGTGGCAGGGGCATTGCAAGATCGNTTGGCTTATTGCAACCATTGGCTGATGGGCTTAAACTAATTTCGAAAGAAGAGATCATTCCTAATTCATCTAATAAAGCATTATTTATTCTTGGTCCGGCATTGGCCATGACGGCAGCATTAATGACTTGTGCGGTAATTCCTTGGAGTAGCCATATAGAAATAGGTGGGCGCAGCATCGACTTACAAATTGCAGATATCAATATTGGTGTTTTATATGTTTTTGGAGTTGTCAGTTTAGGCGTTTACGGAATCATGATAGGAGGTTGGGCCTCTAATAATAAATTTTCTTTGATGGCTGCACTAAGAGGTGCTTCACAAGCCATCAGTTACGAATTGGCAATGGGTCTCTCATTAATTGCCGTATTAATGATTTCGGGTTCTTTGAGTTTAAAAACTATTGTTGATCAACAAATGACCGCAGGTGGGTTATGGAATATTGTATACCAACCACTAGGTTTTATCATATTCTTTATTTGTGCATTGGCCGAATGTAATAGAACACCATTCGACTTACCCGAAGCAGAGAATGAATTGAATATGGGTTTTCATCAGGAATACTCATCTATGAAATTAGGGTTCTATCTTTTCTCTGAATACGTAAATATGATTATGAGTAGCGCTATCATGGCATGCTTATTTTTTGGAGGGTATGATATTCCTTTCTTAGATGAAAGTAAACTAGCGGTTAACACAGCTGCCATAATTGGCGTGTTTGCGTTAATTACTAAAATTGTGATTTTTCTTTTTCTGTTCATGTGGATTCGCTGGACCATTCCTCGTTTTAGATATGATCAGTTAATGAATGTGGGTTGGAAAAAATTAATACCCCTTGCTTTGTTTAATATGTTGCTTACAGGAGCAATGATATTATGGATGCAGGGTAAGTAAATAAAACAGAAAATATTTTTGCAAACGATTAGATAAATTAATAGATGCAAGCATTAACAAAAAGAAGGGTTGAAGTGAGTAGGGAGCCATTAACTTTCATGGAAAGTTTATACATACCCAATATTTTAAAGGGAATGGTCATCACTTTCAGTCACCTTTTTAAAAAACAACCAACCATCCGGTATCCGGAACAAAAAAGAACATTTAGCCCTGTTTTTCGTGGACTACATGTATTGAATAGAGATGAAGAAGGTCGTGAAAACTGTACGGCTTGTGGATTGTGTGCAGTGGCTTGCCCTGCTGAAGCCATTACCATGGAAGCAGCTGAGCGTTTAGATGGGGAAGAGCATTTGTACAGAGAAGAAAAATATGCAGCAAAGTATGAGATCAATATGTTGCGTTGTATTTTCTGTGGATTGTGTGAAGAGGCTTGCCCTAAAGATGCCATTTATTTAAGTGAAACTTTTGCTCCGGCTAATTTTAATAGAAAGGGATTTATTTATGGTAAGGAAGATTTGTTAATCCCCGACAAAAATAAAGAACCCGAAGCTTATGCTGCGGCAAGAGGAAGTGCGCGCAATCAATAATTGATAATTAGTAATTAATAATGCAAGCATTATTGGTTTTAATTTTATAAAATGAATACAGTTCAAATTTTATTTTTCTTTTTAAGCGTGCTGGCCATTTTCAGTGCCGTAATGGTATTGATTAGTAAAAATCCAGTGCACAGTGTACTTTGGCTGGTGGCCGTATTTTTTGCCATATCAGGGCACTATATTTTGCTGAACGCACAGTTTTTGGCAATTGTAAACTTGATAGTTTATGCAGGTGCCATAATGGTGTTGTTCCTATTTGTGATCATGCTCATGAACCTGAATGCAGAATCTGAGCCTAGAAAACATCTATGGATGAAATTAGCAGGTGTAATTTCTGGTGGCTGTTTTTTATTGGTGATGATTTCATTGGTAAAACAAGCAGTTGAAATGACGGGAAAAACTGCATTGATGAAAGAAGGAAATATTGGGTTGATTAAAAATTTAGGTAAGGCTTTATTTAGTGATTTTGTAGTACCATTCGAAATTAGCAGTGTGTTGTTTTTAAGTGCAATGGTAGGTGCGGTAGTAATAGGAAAGAAAGATTAAAAAATATTTATACAAGCGAATATGCCAATACAATACTATATCTACTTCTGTTTAACACTGTTTAGCATTGGGATTATCGGTGTGTTAACCAGAAGAAATGCCATCATTGTTTTTATGTGTGTAGAGTTAATGTTGAACGCAGTAAACTTATTGCTGGTGGCATTTTCTAAAATGCATTATAGTTTGGCTGTTGCCAGCAATCCTGCAACAACCACCGGAATTGATGGACAATTATTTGTGTTTTTTATTATGGTAGTTGCAGCTGCAGAAGTAAGTGTAGGATTGGCCATCATTGTAATGATGTACCGCAACACCCATTCGGTAGACATTAACTTTTTGAACAGATTGAAAAATTAATATGAGTAAAGTAGCGTTTTTAGTTCCACTATTCCCTTTATTGGGATTTCTCATCAATGGTTTGGGCAGAAAATCACTGTCTAAACAGGCTATTGGGATAATTGGCACAGGAGTAATCTTTTGCTCTTTTCTTTGTTCTTGCTTTTTATTTGGTCAGGTGTATGCAGGATCACAAGAAGGTCAATCTTTTAATTCAGTAGTTACTTTATTCAATTTTATTTCGGTTGATGCATTTGTAATTCCATTTGCATTTCAAGTAGATCAATTGTCTGTATTGTTTTTATTGATCATTACAGGTATAGGTAGCTTGATACACCTTTATTCTACGGCTTATATGAAATCCGAAACATCGGATCATTTTGGAAGATATTTTGCCTACCTCAATTTGTTTGTATTTTCTATGCTCTTATTGGTGATGGGTGCCAACTATGTAATTATGTTTATTGGTTGGGAAGGTGTTGGATTGTGTTCTTATTTGTTAATTGGGTATTGGTTTAAAAATGCCAATTTTAATTATGCTGCTAAAAAAGCATTTATCATGAATCGCATTGGCGATTTAGGTTTTCTATTAGCTGTATTCTGGTTGATTTTTAAATTAGGAACGGTTAACTATTCCGATGTATTTGCCAATGTATCGCAATTAACTACTGTAGACATTACGGCTATTACTACTTTACTATTCATAGGTGCAATGGGTAAAAGTGCACAGATTCCTTTGTACACTTGGTTGCCAGATGCTATGGCGGGTCCTACACCAGTATCTGCATTAATCCATGCTGCAACAATGGTTACAGCGGGTATATACATGATTGCTCGTAGCAATATTTTATATACAATGGCGCCAGGCACGCAAACATTGGTTGCGGTAATCGGATTGGCAACGGCCATTTTTGCGGCAACAATTGCTTTAAAACAAAACGATATTAAAAAAGTATTGGCTTATTCTACAGTAAGTCAATTGGGATATATGTTTTTAGGATTGGGCGTAGGAGCTTATACAGGTGCTGTATTTCATGTAATGACCCACGCATTTTTTAAAGCCCTTTTATTCTTGGGTGCTGGTTCTGTAATTCATGCAATGCATCATGAACAAGATATTCGCAAAATGGGTAATCTTAAAAAGTACATGCCCATTACCCATATTACTTTTTTACTGGCTAGCTATTGCTGGGATACCTCCATTTTCGGGTTTCTTTTCTAAAGACGAAATTTTATCAGCTGCATATGCTGCCAACCCTTTGTTTTATTATGTAGGTGTTGCAGGTGCACTTATGACCGCATTTTATATGTTCCGTTTATATACCCTTACATTCTTAGGAAATTTTAGGGGAACGCAAGAGCAAGCTCACCATTTACATGAATCTCCTTCGGCAATGACTATTCCATTAATCGTTTTGGCAGTATTGTCTGTAGTAGGCGGATTTATTGGAATACCAGCTGCGTTTATTGAAAATGGTCATTGGCTAGAACATTTTCTTGCTCCTGTTTTTGCCTCATCTACACAATTAAAAGCAGCTCATCACTTAAGTCATCAGCAGGAATACATCATGATGGGAACGGCAACTATACTTATTGTGGCTGTGATTTTATACGCAGTGAATACCTATAAAAAATACAGTACTGATCAAGAAGCTGAAGCTACAAGTATTGGAAAACTTTTAGAAAATAAATGGTATGTAGATGAATTGTACAATGCCGTTATAGTTAACCCATTACATGTATTTGCAGGGTTCTGTAAAAATATAATTGAGAAGAGTGGAGTTGATGGTATGGTGAATGGGGTAGGAAGATTAGTTGCTTATAGTTCCAGACAATTGAGATTGGTGCAGAGTGGTCAGGTAGCTAGTTATTTACTTATTATGATCATGGCCATTGTGGTGTTCTTTTTAATTTGGTTTAACGATTTAACCATCATCCGCTTTTTTAATAAAATATTTTAATACGTTCATAAAGTAGCTCAGCAATAATGATAGCCTTATTACTCATATTAACCCCCTTAGTTGCAGGATTACTTGTATTCTTTTTGAAGCAAGGTTCCGCTGCAAAAAATCTTGCCTTAGTTTCATCTATTGCAATATTGGCATTGGCATTGGTTGCAGTATTTGCACCTGTTAGCCCTGTTTATGATGCCAGTTGGTTAACCAATTTAGGAAGCAGATTTACTTTAAAGATGGATGGCATGGGCAAAATGCTCTGTTTGCTAACGGCCATTGCTTATCCATTGGTATTTGCTGCAGTGTATAAAAATGAATATAAAAATCCGGCTGCATTCTTTGGGTTGATGTTATTAACACAGGCTGGTTTGATGGGGGTGTTTTTAGCTGCTGATGCTTTATTGTTTTATTTTTTCTGGGAGCTCGCATTAATCCCCGTTTATTTTCTTTGTTCAATATGGGGAGGAGAGAAAAGAATTGCTGTTACATTTAAATTTTTCGTTTACACATTTATAGGTTCCTTATTGATGTTGGTAGGTATATTGTATGTTTATTTTCATACGGCCGATCAATCATTTGCCATGGAATCCTTTTACAAGGTAAATCTTAGCACTCACCAACAATCGTATATTTTCTGGTTATTCTTTGTTGCTTTTGCTATTAAAATGCCCATATTCCCTTTTCATACATGGCAACCAGATACCTATGAGCAATCACCTACTGCTACAACAGTTATCATGAGTGCTATCATGGTTAAAATGGGATTGTTTGCCATAGTGCGTTGGTTATTGCCCATTTTTCCTGAGGCATCGGTTCAGTTTGCTAATGTGATTATTGTACTATCGGTTATAGGAATGTTGTATGCATCGCTTATTGCCATCCGTCAGGATGACCTTAAACGATTGATTGCTTATTCTTCCATTGCGCATATAGGATTAATGTGTGCTGCACTATTTACGCACAATCGTACTGCAATGGATGGCGTGATGATACAATTATTTAATCACGGAATCAATGTAATTGGTTTGTGGATTTTGGCAGATTTGATTGAGCAAAAATTGGGAACCCGCAAGTTGAGTGAATTAGGTGGGTTGGCACAGAAAGCTCCTGTAATGGCTATTTTGTTGGTAGTTATGGCATTGGCCAATGTGGCCCTTCCATTAACCAATGCATTTATAGGAGAGTTTTTAATGTTCAATGGATTGTTTCAGTTTAATGTATATATGGCAGCCGTAGCTGGTATTAGTATTATACTGGCAGCAGTATATACGCTAAACATGGTGCAGAAAATAATTTACGGTGAAGTAAATGCAGTAACAGCAAATGCAGTAGACCTAGCTTTTAATGTAAAATTGGTATTGGTAATTATTGCATTGGTAATTATAGTATTTGGTGTATTTCCTCAACCATTAATTGATTTAACCAAGGATAGTGCGGCAGGCTTATTTCTTAAAAAGTAAATGAACATCTAAAGTAATTATGAACGCAATTATATTTTCAGCTATTATGGGTGTTGTGATGATGTTCAGTGGCATCGTCCTGAAACAAAAATCGGCAATTACCAAAACGGCCATTGCTGCATTACTGCTTTTATTGGCAGCCAATCTATGCAATAGTTACAGTGTGTTTTCTATTAATGTAGATACACATGGGTTATTACATTTTAATAAATTTGGTTTGTTTTTCAACACTATTTTAATTGCTGCTACATTGGTATTTGTATTATTAAGTGGGAGTGATATTGAAAAAGCCGGCGCCAATGTTGCAGATTATTATGCGTTGATATTTTTTGTGCTTTGTGGTACAAGTATTCTTACTTCATTCAATGGATTATTGATGTTATTTATAGGGATAGAAATTATGTCGATCCCACTGTACATTTTAACAGGTTCGGAAAAGCGCAACTTAAAAAGTAATGAAGCTTCGTTAAAATATTTCTTGATGGGCTCTTTTACCACAGGGATCATGTTAATGGGTATTGCACTTATTTATGGGGCCACAGGCAGCTTCTCTATTGATACAACTGTATTAACACCGGCATCTGCTGGCGCACCAGTTCCTTCTTTTTTAGAAATAGCAGGCTTAATGTTGCTTTTTGTTTCCATGTGTTTTAAAGTATCCGCTGCTCCATTTCATTTTTGGACACCCGATGTGTATGATGGTGCCCCCAGTGTGTTTACTTCATTCATGGCTGCTATTGTAAAAGTGGCCGGGTTCTTTGCTTTTGTAAATCTGTTTGATTCAAGTGCCAATATATTAGGAGCATCTTGGAAAATATTGGTAGGGTTTGTAATTATTGCTACCCTGTTAGTAGGAAATGTTACGGCTGTTTTTCAACAAAGTATTAAAAGAATGCTGGCATACTCGAGTATAGCGCAAGCTGGTTTTATGCTTTTTGCGTTATACAGCAGAAATGATTTAGCAAAAGAAGGTATCTTATTATATGCAGTAGCTTATTGCTTGGCTACCATTGGTTTTTTTGCAGTTCTAATAAAAGTAAAGGATTATACTTTTGATGGATTTAATGGCTTAGCAAAATCTCAACCTGTATTGGCATTTACTGCAGTAATATTTTTAATGTCATTGGCAGGTATTCCCTTAACTGCTGGGTTCTTTGCAAAATATTACATGTTAGCATCTGTAGTGAAAGCTGGTGGATCACTTTGGATAGTGTTGGCTGCAGTATTATTTGCGGCTATCAGCGTATACTATTACTTTAAAGTAATTCAATCAATGTACTTTAAAGAAGGAGCAGCAGAAACCTCAGAAATCACTACTCCATTTAAAGTTGGGCTCATTTTAGTAGCTTCTGCAGTAATCTTAGTAGGCGTTCTTCCTTCCATAGTGCTCAATTGGTTCTATTTTTAACCACTCTTCATAATTTGCACTATCTAAAGGGCTGTTTACGCATTCTCCTGTTACCTTTATTGTATATAGTTTACGTAAACTGAACCTCATGACCGCATTTGATTCTTTTAATTTGGCTTGGAGAACTGTTAAAAGCAATAAGCTTAGAGCAGGAATTACTATTGCAATTATTGCCTTTGGTATAATGGCTTTAATTGGCATTATCACTGCGATTGAGTCAATGAATCAAAGCTTGAAAGAGAGTTTCTCTTCAATGGGTGCAAACGCATTTAATATTCGGTTTAAAGAGACTAGGGCTCGGTTTGGACCAGGTGGAGGAGATGATGTACAAAAAACCAAGCGCGGGCAGAAAATTAAAAAATCTAATTTAGGTAAACCCATTCGGTTAGAAGAAGCTGAATTTTTTAAAACCAACTACGATTTTCCAAGAGCTGCTGTAAGTATTTATAGACGTGGGCCAGGAGGTCAGGAATTACATTATCAAGATAAAAAAACCAACCCGCAGGTAACCGTATGGGGGGGAGACGAAAATTACTTGGCAGTTAATGGATACAATATCAATTTAGGTAGAAACCTAAATAATTTAGATATACAGAGTGGTAGAAATGTATGCTTAATTGGAAGCAATGTTGCAATAAAATTATTTGGCGACAAACCAGAAAAAAGCATTGATAAAATCATTAAAGTAGGTAGTAATCCCTACAGGGTAATAGGCTTATTAAAGGCCAAGGGTTCTAGTGCCATGTTGCGTCAAGATGATATGATCTTAACGTCTTATACCAATGTTAGACGCTTTGCCAATGCAAGTACTTCATATTTGCTTGGGGTTATTGTAGGTAGTATCAATGAATTGCCTGTAGCTACAGATGAAGCTGCTTCTGTATTTAGGGCAGTAAGAAAATTAGAGCCAGTTGAAGAAAATAATTTTGTAATTGAAAAGAGTGACAAGTTTGCTGAATTGTTTATTGGCTTCTTAGGTAGCATCACAGGTGCTGCAAGTGCAATTGGCTTAATCACTTTAATTGGCGCAGCAATAGGACTAATGAATATCATGCTAGTATCGGTAAATGAGCGTACCAAAGAAGTTGGGTTAATTAAAGCCCTTGGAGGAAAAAGTAAGAACGTAAGGCAGCAATTTCTTTTTGAAAGCATGATCATTAGTTTACTAGGTGCTATTTGTGGAATTATTCTAGGCGTATTAGTAGGCAATCTTTTTGGAATAATATTGAACACCGGATTTGTAGTACCATGGGCTTGGGTTGCGATTGGTATTATTATTTGCTCTATAGTAGGATTGGCCGCGGGTATTTACCCTGCAATGAAGGCAGCTAAATTAAATCCGATTGTGGCACTTAGGTACGAATAAAACTTCGTTCATTTTATTTATTGCTGCTTAAAAGCTTTGAGCTTTTCGTTAATATAATACTTAATGTCTTCTTCTGTTTTATGTTGGCGTAGCCATTCATAAGAAGGTCGGTGCAATTGCATAAACGATTGCAATGCGTCATCTTTTAATCCACTGTATTTAGTAACGATAGAAGAAGGGAATCGATAATTAATATAAGCTTCTCTTTCATTGGTTTCAAAAAATGCAAAAGCCTTTCGTTTATTTTTCTCTTTCTTAGAATAACGATCTAAACTAATTCCCAATCCTGCTCCGGAATTTGATAAAGCAAATGTGGGTATGGTATAGTTAACAATATTTTGCAAGAAATCAGTTCTTCTTTCTATACTATCCATTTGATAGGCGCTCATTCCTTTTGCAAATACTGTTACATTTCCCAATGAGTGGGCAAGAGGAGATAAGAATAAGTAAAGGGTATCTTTTTGCAAACTTTTTTTATGAAATGCTACTGTATCAAAATGATAGCCTACAGCAGCAAAAGATAGAATTTGGTTTTCTAATAATTCAATTTTAAAAACACCCACATTACTGGTCATGACCGTATTTTTTGTATTGAGGTTGGTAACACTAGCCAATACAATTCTTTCCCTGGTTGCACTATCGCGTAAAACTCCAATCACCCTATTTTGCTTTTGGGCCATCGCATTAGTAGAAATAATGAATAAACAAATCAGGAATAGGAAAGACCGCATGGAACTTTTTTTTCAAAGTTAGGGATAAAAAAACCTCACAGATTTTAAAGTCTGTGAGGTTGAATAAATTAACAATCTTCTAAGTAATTGCTATAGAAAATTATTTAGGATCAAGTGCCTGCTTAATTTTTTCAGCAAGATCTTGTAAATGAATTCTACTTAATTTATCTGAATATCCTGCAGTAGCACTATTAATCTGAGCACGTAAACCAACCAATTGGGCACGTACAATTGCAGGCACATCACTTTTATTTAAATCAATAGAAGCGCCACCTCTTCCTCCAACTACAATGGTAATGCCAGCAGCTGGGGCAGGGTTAATGATATTCGATAATTTATCTACATAGCTCATTTGTAACAATCTGCGATATTGGTCAATGGTTTTTTTACCATTCAATTCACTGAATAAACCAGCTTGAACATCATTCAATAATTCCATTGCATTGTAAGCTTTATCCGCACCAAAACGATTGTTAGCTAATTGCAAACGGCCAAGTCTTGTTCCGCTGATTAAACTACCTAATGCACTTTCTTGTGCAGACATAATTGGATCGTTAGAAACAGGGTTATTAAACTTGTTCCACAATTCACGATCAATTAGCCAATTGGGTGTTTCAAAAATTTGTTTATTTAAAAACGCAACAGCTTCTTTTTGACGCGCTTTAGGTGTTACTTCATAAACGGCTTCATTTTGTTCTGCTGTTTTCAATGTTTCGTAAATACCTCCAACGTTAGCTGTTACATGGCCCATATAGCGTCTGAATTGACCCAACACTTGACCATACATTACACTGATGTTTTCAAATTGATCATTTTCTTCTTTAGTCCATTCTGGTAATCCTTTCAATACTCTTTTTAAGTTCATGATACCATATTCAGAAGCCTTCA
>VIKJ01000007.1 GCA_008080615.1 Chitinophagaceae bacterium
TAGGAGGTAATATTTCTTATATCATTACTGGCGGTGCTGCTTGTCAGGTTAAATTGTTGCGCATTTTTAACGCAGCGCAAGTGCCGGTTTATGAAGGGTATGGCCCAACAGAAAATAGTCCGGTAATTTGTGTGAATCGCCAATCTGAGGGAGGCACTAAGTTTGGCACAGTTGGACCTCCTATTTCGGGTATTCAAGTTAAGCTGGCCGAAGATGGTGAAATTTTAGTAGCAGGCCCATGTGTAATGAAAGGGTATTACAAACGCCCCGATCTTACTGCAGAAACTATTGTAGATGGTTGGTTGCTAACGGGGGATATTGGTATTTGGGTAAACGACAAATACCTTAAAATAACCGACCGTAAAAAAGAGTTGTTTAAAACCAGTGGTGGTAAATATGTGGCCCCTCAGCCAATCGAAAATAAATTAAAAGAAAGTCCATTTGTAGAACAGGTAATGGTGGTAGGATCGGAAAGAAAATTTGTAGGTGCATTAATTGTTCCCTCATTTCCTACTTTAAAAGAATGGATGCGCGAAAAAGGAATACCATTTACAACCAATGAAGATGTTGTTCATCATCCAAAAGTGTTGGAGTTATATAGAGAATTGGTGGAGAGCTTTAATAAATTTTTTAATCACGTAGAACAGATTAAAAAATTTGAATTATTGCCTAGAGAATGGACCATTGAAACGGGTGAAATGACCCCTAAATTAAGTTTAAAAAGAAAAGTGGTGATGGAGAAATTTAACCATGCCATCGAAAGGATTTATGCCTGAGTCTAATTCGTTATTGTCTATTTTGGTTGTAGAAGACAACCCGGCAGATTTATTTGTGTTGGAAGGATTATTATGGAAAACTCGCTTGCACATTCATAAAATTTTTAAAGCGGATAGTTATGCGCATGCGGCTGAATTGTTAGCAACTGTTCAACCTCATCTCATTTTCTTAGACCTTTCTTTGCTAGACAGCACCGGCCTCGCTTCTTTTTCGCATATCAATCAAATTGCACCTTCGGTTCCCATAATTGTACTTACTGGTTTATCTGATATGGATATGGCTTTAGAAACCATGGCCAATGGTGCACAGGATTATTTGGTAAAAGGTGAATTTGATGAAAAGTTGCTATCTAAGTCTATCCAATATAGTATTGAGCGAAAGAAAAACTTAGAAAATATCATCAATGCTCATATTGCAATGGAGCAAAAATTAGAAGAAGCCCGCATTATCAAACAAAAGGAAATTGCCGAAGCCGTAATTGTAGCACAGGAAAAAGAACGCCATGATATTAGCAGAGAGTTACATGATAATGTAAATCAACAACTCACTGTGGCGATGATGTATATTGCTTCTGCCGAAAAAAAGCAAGAAGGAGGTTCTGAAATTTTAAAACAATCGGCCAGTTTTATTTTAAATGCAATTGAAGAAATTCGCAGCCTTACCAAAAATTTAGTTACCCCTTTAATTAAAGATTTTGGTTTAGTTAAAGCCATTGAAAGTGCACTGGAAGATGTGAGTATGTTGCAAAAAATGCAAATAACATTTAATGCAGACAGTTTTTATGAAGCCGATATTCAATATGATTTTAAATTAAGTGTATTTAGAATTATTCAAGAGCAGTTGAACAATGTTTTAAAACATGCTAGTGCTACGCACTTAACAATAGAACTTGGCAGAGAAGCAAATAAAATTATCCTGCTCATTTCTGATGATGGCATTGGCTTTGAACAGGCTACTCAAAAAGAAGGTATTGGTATTTATAATATCAGCAGTAGGGTAGAACTTTTTGATGGGATTATGAATATTTGCAGTGCCCCAGATAAAGGGTGCTCTATGTATATAGAGTTTCCTGTTACCTCTTCAATGTTAGTAGATAGATCTATTCCATAACCCTTTTCTTAGCAGCTAAAAACTTTTGGCGAATAATGGTTTGTACATTTTTTTGCTGAATCTTGCTTTCTAACCAACTCACCATATCCAAATACATAAAAGCCCTATTCTCTAATTTTTGTTCCGTCATGCAGGTTAACTTCTGCAAGAGCTCTTCGAACAATGGTTTTACTTTTTTGGGAGATACTCTAAAGGCATTTTTTAAAAAACTAAACATAGCTTCTTCCGCTGTGCTTAGGTTTTGCATTTTAGCCATAAAGCGATAAACCGATTTTAATAGGTATTCTAAAATTTCGAAATTGCCTAGTTCAAAATGGGCAATCAAGTGTAGTAATCGCGCATAGCACTGTAAATCGGTTCTTAGATCTACTTTTAAATGAATGATTTTATTGAGGTAATCAATACTTTTTTCAAAGTCTCCACTGCCAAAATAGAGAGAAGCAATTTTATAATAAAATACCAAAATTCTGTGACGATCTAAATACAGTTCATATTCTTTAAGCTTGGCTTCTATTTCGGGAACAAGGCTTAAACCCTTGGTAAAACTCCCCTCCATGAAATGCTTATTTATCTTGGCTGTATATAAATACGTAAATGTTTGAATCAGGTTATTCTGATTGTTCTGCACCACCGGTGATTGAATGAATTTTTCAAAAACCAAAATTGTTTCATTGAATTTTCTATAATTTCTTAAATCAAAATGTGCCGATATTAAATTGTGTAAGCCTTTTATATAGTGTGCTGTTTCTACCTCTATCATTTTGGGCTCTGCCTCAAATAAGTCTACCCATTTTTGAGTATATCTGTAATAAAGTAAAAAGTCTTGTGTAATAAATGCATACCAGCAGTAACACTGGTATAAATACAAACGTTCATAAAACCCTTTGTAGAAGCCCGATTCGGCAAATACAGGGTGCTGAAAATATTGGTCTAATGCAGCTTTGTCTTCTTCATTTCGGGCATGGCCATGTTTAATATACCATCCATACAACAACAAGGAATAATTAGATAAAGTGCTGATAACGGAAAGCCGTTGGTTGGTTTCATCAACTTCATTGCAAAGCATTTCTGCCCTGTTTTGCATACTTCGGGTGATATGCAATCCCTCAATTTTTTTCTCTAGAAAAAGTACTTGCTGAATATAGGTTACCTGATTATTGGCCTTGGCTAATTCCTTAATTCTATCTAGAATTTTTAAGCTTTGCAGGTAAAGTCCCTTATTATATAAAATTCGGGCAAAGTCTAATTGTTCGTGCAACTGAAGGTCTATATTATCTCCTTGCTTTAATAAACGGATGCTGCTTAAAATTTCCTGGTATAAATGCCCTTTTAAATTAGAAAGCTGTTGTTTTTGAATGCTTTTGTTTTTTGCCAATAATACAGCCTCATCATATTGCTTCATTTTATCCAATGCGTCAAAAAGCTGGATCACTTTTAGGTTACCCGAAGCCGAGTTTCTGGTCATATAGAGCTTAAAATTGCGCTTTTCGGCCCTTTCCATACTCTGGATCAGCTGAAATAAGGCATCTGTATTGCGGTTGGGCATCGTATTTTAATTGAAACAAAAACCAATACTGTAAAGGGTTTCAGCCTAAATAGCCCCCTTTGCACAGTGTATAATGGAACCAATCTTGATTCTATTTCGAAGATAAGACATTCTAAATTCGAATCAGACAGGCCGTACTGTTGTTATTTAAGGCAATCAATAGCAATAGATACGTGCCTGTCTTTTCATCTACATTAACCAAGCAATATGGACCAGAAAGTACACATTTTTGATACCACACTACGCGATGGGGAGCAAGTGCCAGGCTGTAAACTCAATACCAAGGAAAAACTGCATTTAGCCGTTCAGCTAGAAGAATTGGGGGTAGATATTATTGAAGCAGGGTTCCCTATTTCTAGCCCAGGCGATTTTGAATCTGTGAGTCAAATTGCTAAAGTGATTAAGCATGCTACTGTTTGTGGATTAACTAGGGCTGTTCAAAAAGATATTGAAGTAGCTGCCCAAGCATTAAAATACGCTGTTCGACCTCGCATTCACACGGGTATTGGCACTTCTGATTTTCATATAAAATCTAAATTTAACTCTACCAGAGAAGAAATTATTGCTAGAGCTATTCAGGCGGTAAAATGGGCAAAGAATTTTGTAGACGATGTAGAGTTTTTTGCAGAAGATGCCGGGCGTACCGATAATGAATACCTAGCTCGTGTTGTTGAAGCCGTGATTGCTGCTGGTGCTACTGTAGTGAATATCCCAGATACCACGGGATATTGTTTGCCCGACCAATATGGCCAAAAAATAGCCTACTTAATGAACAATGTACCCAACGTAGACAAAGCTATCTTATCTTGTCATTGTCACAATGATTTAGGCTTGGCTACTGCTAATTCTATTAGTGGAGTTATCAGTGGCGCGCGTCAAATTGAGTGTACTATTAATGGTTTAGGTGAAAGAGCGGGCAATACTTCATTGGAAGAAGTAGTGATGATTATTGAACAGCACAAACATTTGGGTTTATATACAAACGTGAAAACGCAAATGCTTAATCCTTTAAGTAGAGAAGTGGCAGATATTATGCGAATGCCAGTTCAACCCAATAAAGCCATTGTGGGTTCGAATGCTTTTTCTCATTCCTCTGGAATTCACCAAGATGGATTTTTGAAAGATGCACAAACCTATGAAACCATTAATCCAGAGCAGGTTGGGGCAGAAGGCAGTAAGATTGTATTAACTGCTCGCAGCGGAAGAAGTGCATTGGCATATCGTTTTCAAAAATTGGGGTATGAGTTTACTAGAAATGATATTGACTTTTTATACGAACAGTTTGTACTTGTTGCCGACGGGAAAAAAGAAGTAATAGAAACAGATTTGCGCAAGATGGCAGAAGCCTATGTACGCGAAAAAGAAATTGCATAAATAAAACCATCCATGGGAAAAACATTATTCGATAAAATTTGGGACAAACATGTTGTAGAAAAAATACAGGACGGACCTTCTGTTTTGTATATTGATACGCATTTTATTCATGAAGTTACTAGCCCGCAGGCGTTTAAAGGAATTGAAAATCGCGGTGTTGAATTGTTCAGGCCCAAGCAAACCATTGCAACTGCCGATCACAACGTGCCTACTTTAAATCAGCACCTGCCCATTAAAGACGAATTGTCTCGAATGCAGGTAGAACAACTCATCAACAACTGCCAAAAGCACGGAGTTGAATTGTATGGGTTGGGTCATCCTTATCAAGGAATTGTGCATGTAATTGGGCCAGAATTGGGTATTACACAGCCAGGTACTACTATTGTTTGTGGAGACAGCCATACATCTACGCATGGTGCATTTGGTGCAATTGCATTTGGTATTGGCACTAGCGAAGTAGAAATGGTTTTTGCTTCACAATGTGTATTGCAAACCAAGCCTAAAACCATGCGGATCAATATCAATGGTGAATTGCAAAAAGGCGTTGTTTCAAAAGATATTATACTCTATATCATTGCACAAATTTCTGCAAGTGGGGCAACTGGTTATTTTGTAGAATATGCTGGCACTACCATCAAAGCTTTGTCGATGGAAGCCCGTATGACCATTTGTAATATGAGTATCGAAATGGGCGCAAGAGGTGGAATGATTGCCCCAGATGAAACTACTTTTAATTATATACGCGGAAGAGCATTTGCGCCAAAAACGGCTGTATGGGAAGAGCATAAGCAAGCCTGGAAAAAACTGTACTCCGATGCAGATGCCAAGTTTGATGCAGAAATTCATATCAACGCAGCGGATATTCAACCTATGATTACTTATGGAACCAATCCGGGATTGGGCATTGCCATTAATGGAAATATTCCTGTAGTAGAAAATATAACAGACGAAGGTGAACAAAGAAATATTGAAAAAGCCTTGCAATACATGGGGCTTAAAAGTGGAGCTTCTTTAATTGGTATACCTGTACAACATGTGTTTATAGGAAGTTGTACCAATTCTAGGATAGAAGATTTAAGAGAAGTAGCTGCATTGGTAAAAGGAAAAAAGAAGCATGATCAAATTAAAGTGATGATTGTGCCTGGTTCTCAACAAGTAGCCAAGCAGGTTCATGCAGAAGGATTGGATCGCATTTTTGCCGAAGCGGGTTTTCAAATTAGGCAAGCAGGTTGTAGTGCTTGTTTAGGTATGAATGAAGATAAAATTCCTGCTGGAGAATATTGCATTAGTACCAGCAATAGAAATTTTGAAGGTCGTCAGGGTGCGGGTGCCAGAACCTTATTAGCTAGTCCGCTTACGGCTGCTGCTGCTGCCATTACTGGTGTGGTAACAGATGTAAGAGAAATGATGTAAAAGCTGTTCATTAATAAACAGTCATTTTAAATTGTAATAAAATTAAATAAGTGAAAGCCTTACAAAAAATACAAAGCCGATTTGTTCCCATGCCAATGGAAAATATTGATACGGATCAAATTATTCCTGCCCGCTTTTTAAAAGCCACTACCAGAGATGGTTTTGGAAAAAATTTATTTAGAGATTGGCGTTACGAAAACAATGATGAAACAAAGCCCAAGGCCGATTTTCCTTTGAATCAATCACAATACAGTGGAGAAATTTTAGTTGCAGGAAAAAATTTTGGTTGTGGTTCTTCCAGAGAGCATGCTGCTTGGTCTTTATTAGACTATGGGTTTAATGCAGTGGTGTCTAGTTTTTTTGCAGACATATTTAAGAACAATGCGTTGAACAATGGGGTATTGCCTGTAACAGTTTCGGATGCTTTTTTGCAAAAAATATTTGAACAAGGAAATGATGCTACTATCAGCATTGATATAGCTGCACAAACAATCACCATTGATGCTACAGGCAATCAGGAAAGTTTTGAGTTAAATCCTTATAAGAAAACCTGTTTGTTAAATGGGTATGACGATATTGATTTTTTACTAAGCAAAAGAGACACCATTGCACAATTTGAAATGAATTTGAAATAGATATATCCGAAAGAGAACCTTTTATTATGGAAAAGAAAATTGCCGTTATTAATGGAGATGGAATTGGCCCAGAAGTTACCGCACAAGCAATTAAAGCATTGAATGCAATTGCTCAGGAATTTGGGCATCATTTTATGTATGTAAATGCCTTGATGGGTGCTGATGCTATAGATAAAACAGGCAATCCTTTGCCAGATGAAACCTTGGCTATTTGCAAACAAAGTGATGCAATTTTATTTGGTGCGATTGGGCATCCCAAATACGACAACGATCCTACAGCAAAAGTTAGGCCCGAGCAAGGGTTACTAAAACTGCGAAAAGAATTGCAATTGTTTGCCAATATTCGG
Source organism: Chitinophagaceae bacterium (assembly GCA_008080615.1). Taxonomy (GTDB): domain Bacteria; phylum Bacteroidota; class Bacteroidia; order Chitinophagales; family Chitinophagaceae; genus Sediminibacterium. The sequence goes on from VIKJ01000007.1 coordinate 7,203, forward strand.
CCAATTACTACTTATCATTCTTTGCATCATTTATCTCCATTAAAAGCCAAGCAATTAGTTGGAGTAGATTTTATTATTTTTCGCGAATTAACAGGTGGTATTTATTTTGGGAAGCGTAGTTTAAATGAAGATCAAACTATTGCAACTGATGAGTGTGCTTATAGTAAAGCAGAAATAGAACGAGTGGCTGTTATGGCATTTGAATATGCACAAACCCGGAAAAAGAAATTAACCTTAATTGATAAGGCCAATGTATTAGAAACTTCTCGCTTATGGCGTAAAGTAGTTCAAGCACTAAGTGGTCAATATCCCGATGTTACTGTAGACTATATGTTTGTAGATAATGCTGCTATGCAAGTGATTTTAAATCCTGCACAGTTTGATGTACTGCTAACTGAAAATTTATTTGGAGATATTATTAGCGATGAAGCAAGTGTGCTAAGTGGTTCAATGGGATTAATGCCATCTGCCTCTGTAGGCAATGGTAGTGCTTTGTTTGAGCCCATTCATGGATCATATCCTCAAGCTGCAGGAAAAGACATTGCCAACCCATTGGGTTCCATATTATCTGCAGCCATGATGTTAGATCATTTTGGATTGGGCGAGGAGGCTAATGCAGTAAGGGCCGCAGTTAATTGGACGCTTACCCACAGCTTTGTTTCAAAAGATATTGACCCTATAAATAATTACGGTACCAATGCTATTGGAGATTTGATTGCCGATTATATAAAAAGAAATGCTAAAAGTGCTGCAGCACATAATGCAGAACTAAATGCTTCAACCATCATTTAATTGTTATGAATTATTATAATAGTGAAACCATCATTTATCATAATGGTGCATTTGTTAAAGCGGCCGATACAAAAGTAGATCTGTACGGTCAGTCTCTTCATTATGGGTATTCTGTTTTTGAAGGAATTCGTTCGTATAAAACGGCCAATGGAGCAACAAAAATCTTTAAACCAGTTGAACATTTCGATCGTTTAAAAGCTTCTGCCGAAGCCATTTATTTACCTTATACCTACCACTCACAGGAATTGATAGATGCAACTTATGAAGTACTCAAACGCAACAATCAGCAAGATGCTTATATACGTCCTGTTGTATATGCTCCTGCTAATATGAGTTTTGCTCCCAATACCGAATCTTTTATTGTAATTGAAACCTGGGAGATGGCACCATTTTTAGGAGATAAATTATTAAAAGTAGTTACTTCTTCTTTTCAACGCCCTAACGCAAAAGCGTTTAAAATACATGCAAAAGCTGCAGGTCATTATGTAAACTCTATCATGGCCAGCCAAGAAGCAAAACGCAAAGGCTTTGATGAAGCGCTATTATTAGATATCTACGATCATATTGCAGAAGGCCCCGGGGCTAATATGTTTTTTGAAAAAGATGGGGTATTGCATACACCTCAATTAGGTAATATACTTCCCGGAATTACACGTGCTACTGTTTTTGAAATTTGTAATGAATTGAATATTCCAGTTGTGGAAGGTTCTTATACTATTGATCAATTAAAAGAGGCAGATAGTGCATTTTTCTGCGGAACTGCGGCTGAAGTAATTGGTTGGGAATCTATTGATGATACTGTTTTTCCTAAAGCATGGAAAAATACCTTGGGTGCAAAAGTGCAACAAGCTTATACCAATTTGGTTCACGAAAAAAACGATTCAAGCAAGTAATATGGAATTAAATCAATACAGTAAAACAATCACTTTAGATCCTACACAGCCTGCAGCTCAAGCTATGTTTTATGGCATTGGGCTTACAGATGAAGATTTACAAAAAGCACAGGTAGGTATTGTTAGTATGGGCTACGATGGCAATACCTGTAATATGCACTTAAATGAATTGGCTAAATTGGTTAAAACAGGTGTTTGGGAAAACGATTTAGTGGGATTGATTTTTAACACTATTGGTGTTAGTGATGGTATGAGTAATGGAACCGATGGAATGCGTTATTCATTGGTTAGCCGAGATATTATTGCAGATTCTATTGAAGCAGTTTGTGGTGCACAATATTATGATGCAGTAATTGCATTGCCTGGTTGTGATAAAAATATGCCAGGTTCTGTAATTGCCATGGGCCGATTGAATCGCCCATCTATTATGGTTTATGGTGGAACCATTGCACCAGGCCATTACAATGGACAAGATTTAAATATTGTTTCTGCGTTTGAAGCATTGGGTCAAAAGTTAGCTGGGCAGTTAAGTGAGTATGATTTTAAAGGAATCATTCAACATGCTTGCCCGGGTGCTGGTGCTTGTGGTGGTATGTATACTGCCAATACCATGGCTTCTGCAATTGAAGCATTGGGAATGAGTTTACCTTATTCTTCTTCAAACCCAGCGTTGAGCCAAGAAAAACACGATGAATGTTTGGCAGCAGGTAAAGCCATTAAATTATTAATGGAAAAAAATATACTTCCTCGTGATATCATGACGCGTAAGGCATTTGAAAATGCAATCACTATGATTATGGTGATGGGTGGAAGTACCAATGCGGTATTGCATTTAATTGCTATGGCAAAAAGTGTAGACGTTCCATTAACACAGGATGATTTTCAAACCATCAGTGATAAAGTGCCTGTACTGGCTGATTTTAAGCCAAGTGGAAAATACCTGATGCAAGATTTGCATCAGTATGGTGGTGTTCCTGCTGTAATGAAATATTTATTACAAAAAGGATTGTTACATGGTGATTGTTTAACTGTAACGGGAAAAACTGTTGCAGAAAATGCAGCAGCTGCGCCCGAGTTAGATTTTGATCAACAAAAAATAATTCTTCCGTTAGAAGCTCCCATAAAAGCAACAGGGCATTTACAAATTTTATATGGCAATTTGGCAACAGGTGGGAGTGTAGCTAAAATTAGCGGTAAGGAAGGAGAATTATTTGAAGGGCCTGCTAGAGTATTTGATGGAGAGCAATCATTAATTGCAGGTATTCACTCCGGAAAAATAAAAGCAGGCGATGTAGTAGTCATTAGAAATGTAGGTCCTAAAGGTGCGCCGGGCATGCCCGAAATGCTTAAACCTACTTCGGCTATTATAGGAGCTGGTTTAGGTAAATCAGTTGCATTAATTACTGATGGCCGTTTTAGTGGGGGCACTCATGGTTTTGTTGTTGGTCATATAACGCCCGAGGCTGTTGCTGGTGGATTAATCGGATTAGTTGAAGACGATGATATCATTGAATTGAATGTAGCCACCAAAAAAATGACATTGAAAGTAGCAGATGATATTATTGCCAAAAGAAAAGCAGCATACGTAAAACCTGCACCAAGAGCTACAAAAGGATTGTTATTTAAATACGCATTGCAAGTTAAAGATGCTTCCCAAGGTTGTGTAACCGATGAAGCTTAATAAATATGATTGTATGAGTTCAGTAATAGAAACAAAACAAGAAGCGGCAGTAGAACAGCAGTTAAAAGGAACAGAAACCATTGAGTTAAGTGGTTCTCAAGCGGTGCTTGAAGCCTTGATAGCCGAAGGGGTGGATACTGTTTTTGGTTATCCTGGCGGAGCCATCATGCCTATTTACGATGCATTGTACGATTATAAAGAAAAATTAAATCATGTACTTGTGCGTCATGAGCAGGGTGGAATACATGCGGGGCAAGGCTATGCAAGAAGTAGCGGAAAAGTAGGAGTAGTATTTGCAACTAGTGGGCCCGGCGCAACAAATTTAGTTACGGGTTTGGCAGATGCGCAAATTGATAGTACGCCATTGGTTTGTATTACTGGGCAAGTATTTGCACATTTATTGGGAACAGATGCTTTTCAAGAAACCGATGTAATTAACATTACTACTCCTGTTACTAAATGGAATTATCAAATAACTGATGCTACTGAAATTCCACATATACTAGCCAAAGCATTTTATATAGCAGGAACAGGAAGGCCTGGTCCGGTTTTAATCGATATCACTAAGAATGCACAATTTCAAAAATTCGATTATAAAGGCTATCAAAAATGCAATCATATCAGAAGTTATCGTCCTAAACCAATCGTGCGTAAATCTTATGTAGAAGCAGCAGCAAAAATGATCAACGAAGCTAAAAAGCCATTCGTCATTTTTGGTCAGGGCGTTATACTGGGTAGGGCTGAACAAGAATTTAAAGCTTTTATAGAAAAAGGAGGCTTACCTGCTGCTTGGACCATTCTGGGCTTAAGTGCATTGCCTACGAGTCATCCTCAAAACGTTGGCATGTTGGGCATGCATGGAAATTATGGCCCCAATGTTTTAACCAATGAGTGCGATGTATTAATTGCAGTGGGTATGCGTTTTGATGATCGGGTTACTGGTAGGCTAGATAAATATGCCAAGCAAGCCAAAATCATTCACTTAGATATTGATCCTGCCGAAATTGATAAAAATGTAAAAGCTGATGTGCCAGTATGGGGAGATTGTAAAGAAACATTGCCCATGCTTACAAAACTCATAGAGGAAAAAAAGCATCCCGAATGGTTGGCAAAATTCAATGCTTTTACACAAGAAGAAATTGATGTAGTAATTCATAAAGAATTAAATCCTGTATCCGAAGAATTGAGTATGGGTGAAGTGATTAACCTACTCAATGAAATTACTCATGGTGATGCCATAATTGTAACAGATGTTGGTCAACACCAAATGGTGGCATGTAGATATGCCCAATTCAATGAATCTAAAAGTAATATTACTTCGGGTGGTTTGGGAACAATGGGGTTTGCTTTGCCAGCAGCCATTGGTGCCAAATTTGGGGCACAACATAGAACTGTAGTTGCTGTTATAGGAGATGGTGGTTTTCAAATGACCTTACAAGAATTGGGCACTATTATGCAAACAGGATTGAATGTGAAAATACTCATACTCAATAATCGCTTTTTGGGAATGGTTCGCCAATGGCAGGATATGTTTAATGACAAGCGCTATTCTTTTGTAGACATTCAAAGCCCCGACTATGTTCAATTGGCAAAAGCATACGGCATTAGTGGGCAAAGTGTAGATGATCGCGCCCTATTAAAAACGGCTATCAAAACCATGTTAGAACATGATGGGTCATACTTACTAGAAGTAATGGTGAGTAAAGAAAACAATGTATTTCCAATGGTTCCACAGGGTTGTAGTGTTTCTGAAATAAGATTAAAATAAACCAAGATGAAAATAGAATTTACTATCACGGTATATACGGAGAATCAGGTTGGTTTATTAAACCGTATTGCTATTATTTTCTCTAGAAGAAAAATAAATATCGAAAGCCTGAATGTGTCTCCTTCCGAAGCAGAAGGTATTCACCGCTTTACCATTGTGATTCATGAAACAGAAGAAGTTGTAAGAAAATTGTGCCGCCAAATAGAAAGACAGGTGGAAGTATTGAAAGCCTATCATAATACCAATGAGGAAATTATTTGGCAGGAAATGGCTTTGTATAAAGTGCCAACAGATGAGGTTGCAGAAAAAATGAAGGTAGAAAGATTGTTGCGCGAGCATGGCGCCAGGGCTGTAGTCATTAGAAAGGACTATACCATATTTGAAACAACCGGTCAACGTGAAGAAACCGATAAGTTGGTAAAAGTACTAGAGCCTTATGGGTTAATAGAATTTGTACGTAGTGCAAGAGTAGCAATCATTAAGGCTAGTAAAGGTTTTCACGAAAAACTAAAAGAATTTGAAGCAGTAGAGCCAGCTGAAGAATTGGTTGAAAACGAATTCTTAGATAAAGCAAAGGATGTATTTACTATGTAAGCAATTGAACAATTAATAACATTAAAAATTTAAACAATAAAAAATGGCAAACTATTTTAACTCATTACCACTTCGCGAACAATTGAATCAGTTAGGCGTGTGTGAATTCATGGACAAATCTGCATTTGCAGATGGTGTAAACGCGTTGAAAGGAAAAAAGTTAGTGATTATTGGTTGTGGTGCACAAGGATTGAACCAGGGATTAAATCTGCGTGATTCTGGGCTAGATATTGCTTATGCCTTACGTAAAGATGCAATAGAACAAAAACGCGCTTCATGGAAAAACGCAACAGACAATAATTTTAAGGTAGGAACATATGAAGAGCTAATTCCAACTGCTGATGTAGTTATAAACCTTACACCAGATAAACAACATACAGCTGTAGTAAATGCAGTGATGCCCTTAATGAAGCAAGGTTCTACGCTTTCTTATTCTCATGGGTTTAATATTGTAGAAGAAGGAATGCAAATAAGAAAAGATATTACCGTAATCATGGTAGCACCAAAGTGCCCTGGAACAGAGGTAAGAGAAGAATATAAAAGAGGCTTTGGTGTGCCTACATTAATTGCAGTACATCCAGAAAACGATCTGGAAGGAAAAGGTTGGGATTATGCAAAAGCTTATTGTGTAGGAACCGGTGGTCATAGAGCAGGTGTATTAAAGTCTTCTTTTGTAGCAGAAGTAAAATCCGATTTGATGGGTGAGCAAACGATTCTTTGTGGCTTGCTTCAAACTGGATCTATTTTAAGTTTCGATAAAATGATTGAAAAAGGAATTGATGCATCTTATGCAGCTAAACTAATTCAATACGGATGGGAAGTAGTAACCGAAGCTTTAAAGCAAGGCGGAATTACTGCCATGATGGATAGATTATCTAATCCTGCAAAATTAAAGGCATTTGAATTGTCTGAAGAGTTGAAAGATA
>VIKJ01000008.1 GCA_008080615.1 Chitinophagaceae bacterium
TTTACAGCCATTAACAGATTCAATACCTAAGCCATTATTAAAAGTTAGAGATTTGCCTATTATGGAGCATAATTTAAACCGTTTGGCAATGTTTGGAATTGATGATTATTGGGTTTCGGTAAAATATCTTGGCGAACAAATTGAAGATTATTTTGGAGACGGTAAAAATAAAAATATTAATATAGAATATGTATGGGAAAATGAACCTTTAGGTACAATAGGTGCTGTAGCAAAAATTAATAATTTCAAACATGATTATGTGTTAGTTACAAACTCTGATTTGCTAACTAATATTGATTATGAACATTTTTTTTTGGAGTTTATAAAGCAAGATGCTGATTTAGCTGTACTTACTATTCCTTATCATGTAAACATACCTTATGCTGTGTTAGAAACTGAAAAAGGACAGGTAAAGAGTTTCAAAGAAAAGCCAACATATACTTATTATTCTAATGGAGGAATATATATAATGAAGAAAGCGGTGTTAGCTCATATTCCATTAAATATTTTTTTTAATGCTACTGATTTAATGGAAGAATTAATTTTAAAGGATAAAAAAGTTGTATCTTATCCATTTTCTGGATATTGGCTAGATGTAGGGAAACATGAAGATTTTGAAAAAGCCCAAAATGATATAAATAATATCAATTTTAAATGAAAATTTTATATCTAATCCCTGCTAGAAAAGGTTCAAAAGGGATCCCAGGGAAGAATACAAAAATCTTAGGGAATAAGGCTTTAATTGAATACTCAATTGATTTTGCTTTGTCAAATATGCAAGAAGGTGATGAATTGTGTATATCAACTGATGATCCTAAAGTTCAAGAAATTACTAGAAATAAAGGAATACAAATCCCATTTATTCGGCCTGAGGAATTATCAAATGATAAAGCTTCTAGTTATGATGTGATTGTTCATGCTATAAATTTTTATGAAAAACTGAATAAAAAATTTGATACGATATTATTACTTCAACCTACTTCGCCTTTCAGAAGTCAAAATGATTTATTCAAATTAATAAAAATGTTCGATTATGAAACAGATATGGTTGTAAGTGTTAAGTTAGCAAAAGAAAATCCTTATTTTTCGCTTTTTGAACAAACTGAAGTTGGCTATCTCGTAAAATGTAAAGAAGGAAATTTTGATAGAAGACAAGATTGTCCTGACGTTTTTGCCTTTAATGGATCTATGTATTTGATAAATACTGAATCTATAAAGACTTCAAAAATTTCTGATTTTAAAAAAATAAAGAAAATACTAATGCCAGATGAACGTAGTATTGATATTGATACTTTTGCAGATTGGGCTTTGGCAGAATATTATATTAAAATGAAAAATGAAAACAGTTAGAATAATACCTAGATTAGATATTAAAGGACCGAATCTTGTTAAGGGAATTCATTTAGAAGGCTTGAGAGTTTTAGGTAAACCATCAGATTTTGCCAAATACTATTATGAACAAGGTGCCGATGAGTTGATGTTTATGGATGTTGTAGCATCACTTTACGAGCGGAATAATTTGCACGAAATAATTTCTGAAACAGCAAAAAGTATTTTTATACCAATTACTGTAGGTGGAGGATTGCGCTCTATTTCAGATATCAAAGAAGTGCTTAGGGTTGGAGCGGATAAAGTTTGTTTAAATACTGCCGTAATTAAAAACCCACAGTTGATAAAAGATGCATCACGTATGTTTGGATCTTCTACAATTGTAGTAGCTATTGAGGCAATTAAAGAAAGTAATGGAAGGTATTTAGCTTATACCGATAATGGACGTGAATATACAGGAATTGATGTTTTTGATTGGGCAGAAAAAGTTGCAGAATTGGGTGCGGGTGAAATTGTCATTACTTCGGTTGATAATGAAGGTACTGGTCAAGGATTTGACTTAGAGTTGATTTCAAGGGTTACTAATTTAATTGGAATTCCTGTAATTGCACATGGTGGTGCAGGGAAGCAAGAGCATGTTGTTGATGTATTTAAAGAGGATAATATAAGTTCAGCAATGATTTCTTCGCTTTTTCATTATCATTATATTGTGTCAAATGAATCAAAAGCTTCTGCTTTAGAAGGTAATGTTGAGTTTTTGAATCAAAAAAGAAGTTTCCATACATTTGAACCTTGTTCGATTGGAGACTTGAAAAGAAGGTTAATAAGTAATAATATTGATTGTAGATTATAATGGATAATAATTTTAAAAAGGTAATAATTATTGATTATCAATTAGGTAATCTATATAGTGTAAAACAAGCATGTGATACGGTTGGTATGAATGCTAAGATAAGTTCTGATCCAGAAGAATTATTAAATGCAGATGCATTGATTTTGCCTGGAGTTGGAGCTTTCATCGAGGCAATGAGTAATTTAAAAAAAAATGGGTTGGACACTGCAATTCAAAGTAAAGTAAGAGCAGGTACACCAATTTTTGGAATATGCTTAGGCCAACAATTACTTTTTAGCGAAAGTGAAGAGTTTGGTGCAGGTCAGGGCTTAGACCTTATTCCAGGGGTAATTAAACGCTTCCCTGAAACTTTTGAAGAACGAAAAATTAAGGTACCTCACATTGCTTGGAATACAATTTTTAAATTTAAACAAGATTGGGGGAATTCTCCTTTAAGGGATTTGGGCAATAATGAATTTATGTATTTTATTCATTCTTATTTTGTAAAACCTAGTGATGATTCTTGTGTTTTGACGTTTACAAATTATGATGGTATTGAATTTTGCTCTTCAGTCTTAGTTAATAACATTTTTTCAACACAATTTCATCCTGAAAAAAGTGCTGATAAAGGAATTTCAATATATAAAAATTGGGCTTTAATTAATAAATTATTATGATTTCAGAAAATAACAAATTGGAGGCATATTACGGATTGCCAAAAAAAGTTGCATTTTGTACAAAATGCGTAATGTCAAATCAACGTCCTACCTCGGCAGTTGAGTTTAAACATACGAAAGAAAGTAAAAAAACTACGATGAACTTTGATGATTATGGTGTTTGTGATGCCTGTAGAACAGCTGAAATCAAAGACAAAATCGATTGGGGGATGCGGGAAGAAGAATTAGTAAAACTTTTGGATAAGCATCGCAAAACCGATGGATCTTATGATTGTATAGTACCTGGAAGCGGAGGGAAAGACAGTGCATATCAAGCCCATGTGTTAAAGTACAAATATAATATGAATCCGCTTACTGTTACTTGGCCCCCAATTTTGTATACTGATTATGGACTGAAAAACTGGAAAAATTGGTTAGATAGTGGTTTTGACAATATTTCCTTTTATCGCAATGGTAAAGTTATGAAATTGCTAACCAAATTATCTATTGAGAATTTATTACATCCATTTCAAACGTTTATTTTAGGACAAAAAAATCTTGCGCCAAAAATTGCAGCTCAACATGGAATTAATCTGATATTTTATGGTGAAAATGAAGCAGAATATGGGAATCCATTAGCAGATAATATGACTTCATTAAGAGATAAATCCTATTTTAGTTTTGAACATCTAGATGATGTTTATTTGGCTGGGGTGTCTATTAAAGAATTAATGGAAAAACACGAAGTGCGATTAAGTGATTTGATGGCATTTTTACCCCCGAAAATCGAAGATTTAGAAAAGTCGAATATAGAAGTGCATTATCTCGGATATTATCTGAAATGGACTCCCCAAGAGGTATATTATTACGCTATAGAAAATACTGGATTTAAAGCGAGACCTCATCGAACGCAAGGCACATTTAGTAAATATAGTGGAATTGATGATAAAATTGACGATTTACATTTCTACACGACTTTTATCAAATTTGGCATTGGAAGAGCTACTTATGATGCATCACAAGAAATCAGAAACAGACATTTAACTCGTGAGGAAGGTGTAGGATTAGTTAAAAGATTTGATGGGGAATTCCCAGATAGATATTTCAGTGATGTCATGAATTATATCGGTATGGAGCCTGAATATTTTCATGAGTTGTGTGATAAATTTAGATCTCCACATTTATGGGGCAAAGATTCAAATGGAGTCTGGAAATTGAGACATAATGTATGGGATGGTGGGTTAAATGATATATAATTAATTTTTTAATTAAGATGCCTATTCCTGAAATTGTTAAAAGTTTTAAGCTTGCGAGGAAAGCGTTAATTGAAATAGAGAGTCTTAAAAATAATAATCAAGAATGTTTCAAGGATAGATATGTAATTGATGATTTTTCATTTTGGGATCTTGCATTACCCACTCTGAATTTACATGTAATACCCGCAATTAAATCAAATAACTATAAATACAAAATAGGATATTTGATATTGAATATTATTAAAACTAAAACAAGTACACTTTTAGAAAGAATTAAAATATATAAAAAATCTCAATACAATTCTAGTGGGAAAATTGACATATTATATCTTGGATTTTCAAGTTATATAAATAAAGATATTTTTAAGCCTTTTATATCTGAAACCAGAAATCAATTTAATCATAGTCTCTTGGTTACAGATTCTGAAATTAAAAGTGATGTTCCCGTAAAGCATGTTAATATACTTTCATATCTAAAAAATTGGGAGAAAGTGCCTTCTGTACATTCTCATAATTTATTTTCATATCGACTTAAATGTTCAACTTTAAAAAATGTTTCCTTTTTTGAATTAATAAAGATTAATATTTGGATGAAGTATATTTTTATACCTAAATATTATAACTATGTTGTTGCATCGAAATATTTTTTAAGTATTAATTCTCCAAAGTCTATTATTGAGTCAGATGTAGCAGATCCGAGGAGTAGAGCAATTATAATTTTAGCTAAAAGTAAGAAGTTAACAACTTATACCTTTCAATTTGCCTTTTATAACAGAGATGCTTTTGAATGGTATTATAATATAACAGATAAGGTTTTTGTATGGGGGATTTGGTTTAAAGAGTTATTTAATAAAGAATTTAACGTAGCGAATGACAGAATGATAATAATGGGATCACCTAGGTTTGATGAAGTTTTTGAATACAAATCTCAAATAGTGAATTATTCAAACATATTATCAAATAAAAAAGCACTAATAATTTCAAGCTATGAAATTTCTTCATATACATCGATTTCAAATAGTGTAGGGGGCACATTTAAAGATCATATTATAAAAACAATTGAAATTTTACAAAAGGAAGGGTTTATAGTTTATATTAAGATTCATCCTCTAGAAACCAATGTAAAATATCTAGATGAATTTGTTGAAAAAGGTCTTGTAGTAATTGAATTTGAAAAGCTGAATAAAATAATTTTAGATGTCGATTTTGTTATAACTCATGGTAGTACCTTAAGTTTTAATGCATTAGTACTCAATAAAACTTTGTTGTTCCCCACAAATCCTGATATTGTTTGGTGGGATGATTTATTTCATTCCAATAACCTTGGAATTGGTTATAATAACTATGAAGAATTCCAAGATTTAGTTCGTACGCCACAATTATTGAAATCGCGAAAATTCGTGGAAACAAAAAAATATATATCTACTGATGCGATGAAAACCTCTTCCAAACTTATATCTGATTTTATTTTAAACGATAAAAATAATTGAAATTTAATACGAAACAATATGTTTAATCTATATATAATTTGAAATTAAGTATTTTCAAATATTTAAAATCTTCTCTTATTCGTGGTTCCCTAGTCTATAGTGGATTCAATGTATTAAATTCTACTTTACCTTTTTTATTAATACCGTTTTTGACTAGGATGTTGAATACGGACGATTATGGTAGAATTTCAATGATTACAATTTTTGTAACTTTTGTTTCACCAATAGTGGGCTTAAGTACAAATTCAATAGTATCTAAAAATTATTTTCAAGTTGATTTTGATTATTTTAAACAAACAGTTCAATCTGTATTTATTATATTATTTGTTTCTATTTTATCTATTGCTGGTATATCTTACTTCTTAAAAGAGCAATTATTTTATTTTACTGGAGTTAATTCAACAGACCTATTAATTTGTTTGTTATTGTCTGGTACTCAGTTTGTTATTACACTTGTTAATTCCATTTTTCAAATGGAAAGTAAACCTTTTCATTTTGGGGTTTTACAGTTATCTCAAACGTTAATTAATACTTCTCTTACAATATATTTTATTTACTTTTTGAATTATGGATGGCATGGTAGAATTTATGGTTGGATAATAGCTAATTTTTTAATCGCAATCCTTGGGCTTTTTATATTATTTAATAAATCGTATTTTAAGGAGTTTAAGTTTAGGACTATTATCGTTAAAGAAGTATTAGCATATTCATTGCCGATAATTCCATATACTTTATCCGGGATGTTGGTGTCTTTAAGTGATAGATTTCTAGTAAATAAATTTCTTGGTAGTTCATATGTAGGTATTTTTACCTTGGGACTTCAAATTAGCGGAGTTTTAAATATTGTATTTACTTCTTTGAATAGTGCTTTTGTACCCTGGGTATATAAGAAAATCTCTAAAAATGAATCATTAAATTATCTATTAGGTTCATTTTATATTTTTTCTTTAATTATGGTATTAATTTCCTTTGTGTTTTTGGGTTCAATTTATGTGTTCTTAGATTTTTTTGTAGGAATTAAATTTGCCCAAATTGGGGGGGTTGTACACATATTTATTTTATCGAATTTATTTAATTCAATTTATTTAATATTTACAAATTATTTTATTTATAAAGGAGATACTAAAATTTTAGCATATAATACTTTGATAGTTACTATATTAAACATACCAATTTGCTATTTATTTATTAATTATTTTCATTTTGAAGGTGCAATTTGGTCTTCTATGATAACTAGTGTTTTTTCTTTAGTTCTTGTTTTAATTTCAGCTCATAAACTTTATAAATTTCCTTGGTTTCACCCTATTACAAAATTCTAAATATGGACAAAAAATTACAAACCTACCTTACAGATGAATCAGTGTTTTTTAATGAATTGATTGGAAAAAGAATGTCTGGGAATAGGATTCCTATTGAGGCTGATTATAGAAGAGCAACAAAATATATTCCAGAGGATAAAAATTCTGATAATGAGTTAATCGATCCATATTTATATAAAATTGTTCAAGGTGATTATATAGATGAACTTATTGAAAGAATTGCTAAACAATCTGGCAACGCACTAGATATTTGTTGTGGTCCTGGATGGCTGGCTTTGGAATTAGCAAGATTTGGTGTTAATGTTGATGCATATGACATTTCCGATATTGCAATTGCTACTGGCGAGAAAATGTTGTTGGAGAATCCTTTCCCACTTGGAAATGGTCAAGTTACATATAACTGTTTAGATGTAAATAAAATTAATTTCGATAAGAGAAAAAATGACACTATATATGGTTTTAGTGCTTTTCATCATGTTTATGAATTCGATAAATTTATGAATAACTGTTATAATAATTTAAATGAGGGGGGCTTGATGGTTACATTTGATGATATTGGATATACTAAAATGGATTCATTTTTTAAGAATCTGTTCCTTTTTATTTTGCCTACATTTGAATTAACTTATTTAGATAAATTTGTGAGGCTTTTTAATTATATATTTAAAGGCAAATTATTTTCAAATGAGATTTATTCTCCAATGGAAATTTATGCAGCAAAACATGATGTTGCTTCTGATGCAATACTAGATTTCTTTACTAAAAAGATGAAATTGGAAAAGATGGTCTATTATGGGGCATTTTCGGTTAGAGTTTGTAACTCTATTAGTGGTCCTGATTGGTTTAGATATACTACTTCTAAATTTTTAACATTTTTAGATAAATTTTTAATTAAGATAGGGGTATGCAGAGGATATTATAGAATTATTTATTCTACAAAATAACAATAATGAGTAACATTAAATTATCTATTTGTATTGCAACTTATAATAGGTCAACATATTTAAAAAGTATGTTAGATAGTATTATACCTAATTTAAATTCTCAGATTGAAATAGTTATAGTAGATAGTAGCGATAATTTATATACTTCTGAACTTATTTCAGATTTCTATAAATCTAAAATAAAATATATTTATTTAGGTGTTAAAAGTGGTGTTGATAAAGACTATGATACGTGTATTTCTTATGCTTCAGGAGAATATTGTTGGTTATTAACAGATGACGATGTTTTAAAGGAAAATTCTTTAAACACAATTTTTAATTATTTAAATGTTGATTACTCAATCTTGATTGTTAATTCTGAATTAAGAAGCCGCGATTTATCGGAAGTCTATAGGTTAAAACAATTGCCCATTGACTTTAATTTAGTTTTAAGTAATTCAATGGATGATTTTAGAAAACTTTTTAAAGAAGTTTCAAATTACTTATCATTTATTGGTGGTCTAATCATTAAGAGGGAGCTTTGGCTAAGCCGTAATAGAGAAATTTATTATGGGACAGAATTTATTCATATGGGAGTTATTTTTCAAAAATTACTTCCTAGTAAAATTCTAATAATTTCAGAGCCTCATATTTCTATTCGGATGAATAATTCATTGTGGTCGAATAGAGCGTTTAAAATTTGGTTTATTAATTGGCCATTATTGATTCATTCATTTGATCTTTTTGATAAATCAGACAAAATTTTTATTGTCTCTTTAAATCCCTTAAAACAACTAATTAAGTTACTTTTTTATCGCTCATTAGGTGCGTTTAATATTGAAGGATTTAAACTTTATAAAGAATCTTTTAAGAGTAATTTTATTATTAATAGTGTGTTATTTATTATAGCCAAATCAAATAAGAGCATTATTCGATATATAATAGGGTTGTATGCTTTTCTATTTAAAAGGAAGTGGATGATTATTGACTTGAAATTATGATAAATATGATATGCTAAGTGTTGTTGTAGCCACCTTTAATGGGTCTAAATATATTCAAATTCAATTAAATTCAATATTATCACAACTAAAACCATTTGATGAAGTTATTGTAATTGATGATTGTTCTGTTGATGATACTGTAATTAAAATTGACCAACTAGATGACCCAAGAATAAAATTATTTAAAAATAATGTAAATATTGGCCATGTTAAATCATTCGAAAAAGGAATTTTAGCGTGTTCTGGAGATATTATTTTTCTTTCTGATCAAGATGATTACTGGCTTCCTAATAAAACGGAGGTTATGGTAAATGAACTTAATAGCAATAATTTTGATTTGATAATTTCTTCTTATTTTGTTTCCCAAAATCAAGGTGTTGTTGATAAATTGTCTGCGCAACAGGTTGAACTTAGAGCATCACATAGAATAAATAATTTGGTATCAATTATTTCTGGGAACAATCAATATCTAGGGTCATTAATGTGCTTTAAAAAGTCTGCTATTCAAAAATATTTGCCTTTCCCTGATTTTATAGAAGCTCATGATATTTATATTGCCTCTGCATTTAATATTGACTCTAAAGTAGGGCATATTAATATTCCTTTAGTTATTAGAACTTTAACTGGGCATAATCTAACAACTTCTAATAGAAGTTTGTTTAAGAAATTTTTAAGTAGGTTTATATTTTTCAGGACACTTTTATTTAGATTTCTTTCAATTTGAGAAGTAAAATATTTTACTTGATTTTGATTATTGCATTTATAGAGCCATTTGGAGATTCTATTTTGTTGTCTTATGGAATTACATATGATATTGGAGATATTATTGTTAAAAATATTATTTCTTCCCTTTTTTTATTGTTGATTGTTTTTTCATTTCCTAGTAGTTTACCAAGATTATCATCAGTCTATCTTCCGATATATTTATTTTTCTTTGTCGTTTTTACAGCTTTCGCAAATGGATTAATTTTTAATATTCCTAGAAATGCATTAAATGACTTTACCTCTTTTCTCCCAATTATACTCCTTTTTTTTGTAAGAAATTATGTATTTGATTTAGACTATATTAAATTATCGAAGTTTTTAATTGTTGTTCTAGCTGTTAAGTATTTAATATATCAATCTTTTACGATTGGGATTTTTGGTGTTCCTTCATGGAAAATATTAATGAAACAAAGCCCAGCATTGTTGGTATGTTTTTCAATTTTATTAGGGCGCGTTTTTAATTCAAAAATTCGAGATGTTAAAGGTGGTTATATCTATTTATTTGTATGTTTTTTTTTAATTTTGGTTGCTCAATCTCGAATGCTTATAATATCAACTCTTTTTATTATTGTGGTTAATATCTTGATTAGTAAAAGAAAAAGGGTTATACTATATTTATTACCTTTTTTTGTTATTTCTTTCTTTGTCTTTCTTTCGGCACAGGATTTAACTTTAGACAATATTTTAGACCATTATAGTGGTGACCTTTTTGATGAGGGTTTAGAATATCGAAATATTCAATTTCATGAGATATTGAATCGAATTACTGAAAGTCCAATTTTGGGTAAGGGGCTTGGATATTTTAACCCCAAGTATTTAGATTATTCTCAGTTTGCTAAACCTTATCAATTAGAACTTGATTTGTTTAACTTTATTTCTAAAATTGGGACTTGCCTTTCTTTTATATATTTCTTTGGATATTTTTTAATTTTGGTAATTTTATTTTTGGCTAAAAAACCTCAGGATATAAATGATTTGATTTTATTTTATATTGGAGTTATCTCCTTGCTTATTTATAGTGTAGGTCAAACCTTTCATCAAGGATATCTTTTTTGGTTAATTCTATTGTTGTTTTTTATAAA
This sequence comes from Chitinophagaceae bacterium, assembly GCA_008080615.1. Taxonomy (GTDB): domain Bacteria; phylum Bacteroidota; class Bacteroidia; order Chitinophagales; family Chitinophagaceae; genus Sediminibacterium. Next base: position 10,654 of record VIKJ01000008.1, read on the forward strand.
TTTTACAAAACGTTTTTCTAAATTTAATTTTAATAATGAATAATATTTTATTAATAACTGGTGGTACAGGATCTTTTGGTAATGCAGTATTAAACCGTTTTTTAAATATTGATTATTTTTCAGAAATCAGGATTTTCAGTAGAGATGAAAAAAAGCAGGATGATCTTCGAAAAAGAATTAATAACAATAAAGTCAAGTTTTACATTGGTGATGTTCGTGATCGAGATAGTTTGATTCTGGCAATTAATGGGGTTGATTTTATTTTCCATGCTGCAGCATTAAAGCAAGTGCCTTCTTGTGAATTTTTTCCATTAGAAGCAGTAAAGACTAATGTCATTGGAACCGATAATGTTCTAACTATAGCGCATGATTTTAAAGTTAAAAAGGTTGTAGTTCTTAGTACTGATAAAGCAGCATATCCAATTAATGCAATGGGAATGTCTAAGGCATTAATGGAAAAGGTGATGGTTGCTAAATCAAGGATAATTGATTCATCAAAAACGATATTTTGTGGTACTAGATACGGTAATGTGATGGCTTCTAGGGGGTCTGTAATCCCATTATTCATTGATCAAATTAAGGAAGGTAAACCTTTGACTTTAACGGATCCTCATATGACTCGATTTATGATGACATTAGAAGATGCAGTGGATTTAGTACTTTATGCATTTGAAAATGCAAATCAAGGTGATTTATTTGTTCAAAAAGCGCCATCTGCTACAGTTGGAACATTAGCGCAGGCTTTGATTGAACTTTATAAATCAAAGAGTGAGATAAAGGTGATTGGAACAAGACACGGTGAAAAGTTATATGAGACCCTAGTTAATAGAGAAGACATGATTAAAGCTCAAGATTTGGGTGAATATTATAGAATTCCAGCTGATAACCGTGACTTAAATTATGAACAATATTTCTCTGAAGGTACACCTGAATTAGTTAATTTTGATGAATACCACTCTCATAATACTTCTATTTTAGATATTGAGGGAATGAAGAAATTGTTATTAAAGTTGCCGATTATAAGAAAGGATATTTTAGGGGAAGTTGATGCAATTCAATATCCTTATTAGTTATGATAAAAGTAGGTGTAACTGGCTCTAATGGATTTATAGGATGGCATTTGTGCCACAACTTAGGATTAGATTCCAATAAATTTGAGGTAATTGAATTTAAACGAGAATGGTTCAATAAGATTGAAGAGCTTGATTTTTTTGTCTCTAAATGTGATGCAATAATCCATTTAGCAGGACTTAATAGACATAGTGAAGAAGAAGTAATCTACAAAACAAATATTGGATTGGCTGAAAGGCTAATTGAATCATTTGAAAGAACGAATTATAAGGGTCAATTAATATTTTCTTCATCAATCCAAGAAGAACGTAATAATACTTTTGGGAACTCTAAGAAAATAGCCAAACAGCTGTTTTTTAATTGGGCTATTAAATCTGGAGCGAATTTCAAGGGTTTAATTATACCAAATGTATTCGGGGCATTTGGAGTTCCATTTTATAATTCTGTCGTTTCTACATTTTGTCATCAATTAGTTCAAAATGAAATACCCGAAATTGAAAAAGATGCAACACTTAATTTAATCTATATAAATGATCTTGTAAAAGTTATCATTGATTTAATTGAAGTTGAATCCATTGAAAACATAAATGTTAATTATACTGATTCCTATAAAGTTTCTCAATTACTAGATCTTTTGAACACGTTTAAATTGAAATATTTTGAAAATGGACAAATTCCTAGTTTCAATAATCAATTTGAAACCAATCTATTTAATACTTTCAGGTCTTATTTTAATTTTAATACCTATTTCCCAATTAAATATAAAAATAACATTGACGAACGTGGGAATTTTGTTGAGATAATAAAACTTGAAACGGGAGGTCAAGTTTCTTTTTCCACAACAAAAAAAGGAATCACAAGAGGGAATCACTTTCATACAAGAAAAATTGAGAGATTTTCAGTGATAAAGGGGGAAGCATTAATTCAGCTAAGAAAAATTGGAAGTATCGAAGTGTATAATTATTATCTGTCTGGCGATAATCCAGCCTATGTAGACATGCCAATATGGTACACTCATAATATTAAAAATATAGGAGAGGAGGAGTTATATACAATGTTTTGGATCAATGAATTTTACGATGTAAATGATCCAGACACTTACTTCGAAACAGTATAAATAGATAAGTAATGAATATGCGTTTAAAAGTAATGACTGTTGTAGGCACTAGGCCTGAAATTATAAGATTAGCAAGAGTCATGTATGCTTTAGATAATTCTGATGCCATTGAACATATAATTGTTCATACTGGTCAAAATTATGACTATGAACTAAATCAAATATTTTTTGACGATTTAGCTATTCGTAAACCTGATTACTTTTTAAATGCTGCAGGAACTACTGCTACAGAAACAATTGGGAAAATTCTAATAAATATTGATCCTTTATTAGATCAATTAAAACCTGATGCATTTTTAGTTTTAGGAGATACTAATAGTTGTTTATGTGCAATTCCTGCTAAAAAACGACATATACCGATATTTCATATGGAAGCGGGTAATCGTTGTTTTGATCAACGTGTCCCTGAAGAAACGAATCGTAAGATTGTAGACCATATTTCTGATATAAATATGACTTACAGTGATATTGCTCGCGAATACCTTTTGCGGGAAGGCTTATCTGCTGATAGAATCATTAAAACAGGTTCGCCAATGTTTGAAGTGTTGAATCATTATTTGTCATCAATTAAATCTTCGAATGTATTAGAACGATTAGCTTTAGAAAGTAATAAATATTTTGTTGTATCTGCTCATCGGGAAGAGAATATAAGCAGTGATACGAATTTTAGAGGATTAATTACTAGTTTAAATTTAGTAGCTGAAAAATATGATTTACCTATAATTGTAAGCACTCACCCCCGAACTAGAAAAATGATCGATGAAAAAGGAATTGTTTTGCATAAAAACATTCAGCTATTAAAGCCTTTGGGTTTTAATGATTACAATGCTTTGCAGTTGCATTCTAAAGCAGTGTTATCTGATAGCGGCACAATTTCTGAGGAATCATCAATTTTGAATTTCCCTGCATTA
>VIKJ01000169.1 GCA_008080615.1 Chitinophagaceae bacterium
TCCGTATAAAGCAATTACTAAATGGTTTGATGCAGGTAATCATCTAGATCTTTTATTAGATATTAAAGATGAAGCGAAGATTTCCGCATTGTATCAAGTAGATGGCTTATTTGGATTAGTTAAAAAGTACTACCCTCATGCCAATGAAAAAGAAAATGCATTATTGATGGAATTCGTTCTACATGGCTTGTCTGCTTTTTCATTAATCAGTAAGAAAACAGTGGATGGTCAAGTTGTTTTCAAAGACTTAATGGGCAGTATGATGAACCTTGGATCATTGGGTTCAATGGATGATGAAGAATTTAATGAAGAGGATTATCGTTAAATCAATTCTTTTAATTTTTCAACAACCATATCTATTTCAGGCTTGGTATTGTGCTTACTAAAGGAAAAACGAACGGTTACTTGATTGGGATTGTTATTGATGGCTCTAATTACATGAGATCCTTGATCAGCGCCACTTGTACAAGCACTACCTCCACTTACACAGATATTGTTGATGTCCATATTAAATAGGATCATTTCACTTTTTTCGGTTTTTGGAAAGCTTACACTTAATACAGCATACAAGCATTTACCTAATGGATCACCATTAAAAGAAACGCCTTTAATATGTTTCTTTAACTGATCCATCATGTACATTTTTAATTCCTTAATATAGGTACTTTCTTGTTCGTAGGCTGCTGTTGCCATTTCCAAAGCTTTCGCGAATCCTACAATACCGTATAGGTTTTCTGTACCGGCTCTCATATTTCGCTCTTGGCTTCCACCATGAACATATGGCTTGATTTTTACATTTTCATTGATGTACAATAATCCTACACCTTTTGGGCCATGAAATTTATGACCTGCTCCAGTTATAAAATGTACAGGTGTATTTCTTAAATCGAAAGGGAAATGACCTACTGTTTGAACAGTATCACTATGGAAAATAGCATTATAGGCTTTACACAATTTGCCTACTTCATGAATATCCAGCATATTGCCAATCTCGTTATTGGCATGCATCAAGGTTACCAAGCATTTCTCTTTACTTTCTGCTAAAATGCTTTCTAAATCTGCTAGGTCAATATGTCCGTTGGGTAATAATTTTACATAACTCAGTGCAGCTTCACCATTTTGGTAAAGATATTCAACAGTATGCGTTGTAGCATGGTGCTCTATTACAGAACTGATGATATGTTTGCAACCTAAGTCCCGTACAGCTGCTGTTATAGCAGTATTACTGCTTTCTGTTCCACCACTGGTGAAAAAGATTTCAGCAGGATGTGCATTGAGTATTTTAGCAACCGATTTACGGGCATTTTCAACAGCCATTCTGCTTTCTCTGCCATAGCTATAAATAGAAGAAGGATTTCCAAAATGGGTGGTTAAATAGGGCATCATCGCCTCCAAAACTGCAGTGTCCAAAGAAGTGGTTGCTGCGTTATCGAGATAAATTCTTTCCATGGATGCAATTTACAAATTAATAGTCTATTGAAATACTTGTCTATTCAATGCTATTCATTGCACAAAATCATCAACCTGCAAGTATATGTTGTGCTATTTTACTGCTTCCAAAATATCCCCCATGAGTCTTTTCGCAATATTTGCTGCAACGGTTTCACTGTTGCTCTCAGCATATATTCTAATGATTGGTTCTGTATTGCTACTTCTAAGATGAACCCAATCATTATCAAATTCAATCTTTAAGCCATCATCGGTGTTAATGGGGTTCTTCTTATATTTCTTTTTAATATGATCGAAAATTTTTTGTAAATTAACATCAACAGTCAATTCAATTTTATTTTTACTGATTATATAATCAGGAAATGAACTCCTCAATTGTTTCGCAGATTTACCAGATTTTGCCAATTGGGTAAGGAACAGCGCTATTCCTATCAAAGCGTCTCTTCCATAATGTAAGTCGGGTACAATAATTCCTCCATTTCCTTCTCCACCTATAACTGCATTCACGGCTTTCATTTTACTAACCACGTTTACTTCGCCAACCGCACTAGCAAAATATTCACCGCCATGTTTTAAAGTAATATCTTTTAAAGCACGAGTACTGCTCATATTGCTTACTGTATTGCCTTTTCTATTTTGCAGTACATAATCGGCCACTGCTACTAAGGTATATTCTTCACCAAATAAAGAACCGTCTTCGCATACAAAACATAATCTGTCTACATCAGGATCTACCGCTATACCTAAATGTGCACCTTGTTTATTTACTTCATTACATAAGTCCCTGAGGTTTTCTGGAAGTGGTTCTGGATTATGAGCAAACTGCCCATTAACGGTTTCGTTTAATATGGTGAAATTAGTTACACCTAAGGCTTTAAGCAAAGCCGGAACAGCAATAGCCCCTGTGCTATTGATAGCATCAATGACCAAATTAAAATTGGCTTTTTTGATTGCTGCAATATCTACTAAAGGGTAATGAATTACTGCTTCAATATGCTTGTTTAATGCATGTTGATTTTCGGTATAAGTGCCCAATTGATCAACAGAAACAAAGTCGAAGGTTTCATTATTAGCCATTTCAAGTAAGGCTGCTCCATCACTTCCGCTAATAAATTCTCCTTTATTGTTCAACAATTTTAATGCATTCCATTCCTTAGGATTATGGCTAGCTGTTAAAATAATACCACCAGCTGCATTTTCAAATACTACGGCCATACCATGGAGCCACTAATTCTACCATCTCTGCCAACAACTACTTTTTTATTTGTATTAGATTGTAATTTAAGCCAGCTACCATAAGCAGAAGTGAATTTTACTACATCTAAAGGGCTTAGGGTGTCCCCTGGTTTGCCTCCAATTGTTCCTCTAATACCCGAAATACTCTTGATTAATGCCATATAGTTAAAGTTAAAAGGGGCTGCGAATATAATTCAAATTATTTGTTCGCCACATCCTTGTATTTTTGCAATAGAAATAATGAATATGTTGGATAAGGCTTGGTACAAAGATTGGTTTAATTCTCCCTATTATCACTTGTTATATCAACATAGAGATGAAGAAGAGGCCAATCAATTCATTCAAACCCTTTTAAACTATTTGCAGCCTGCAAAAGGAAGTTTAATGTTAGATGTAGCTTGTGGCAAAGGAAGGCATAGTATTGCCATGGCAGAAATGGGGTATGATGTTACCGGAATTGATTTGTCTGCAGAATCTATAGCATCAGCCAAATTACAAGAAACGGCCTCTCTGCACTTTTTTCAACACGATATGCGATTGCCATTTTGGATTAATTATTATCAATACGCATTTAATTTTTTTACCAGTTTTGGCTACTTTAAAACTAGGAGAGAACACGATAATACCATTAGAACAATTGCACAAAGCTTACAAAAAAATGGGGTATTGGTAATTGATTATTTAAATGTTCATTACGCAGAACAACACGAAGAAAAAATTTTTACTACAACCATCGAAGACGTTACATTTCATATTTCCAAATGGCAGGATGAGTCTCATTTTTTTAAACAGATTCAAATTACTGATGCTGATAATAAAACGCCTAGGCATTTATATACAGAACGGGTAGCAAAGTTTTCATTAGGCGACTTTAATGATATGCTTACCTATCAGGGAATGCAAATAGAAGAAGTATTTGGAGATTATCAAATGGGGCATTACGATCTTAAAAAATCTCCAAGATTAATTATTTTGGCAAAAAAGAAATAAGCAAAAAAAAATCTTCTGCTGAAATTACCATTTTAATGATGCAACCAATAGTAGCTTAGCCCATATTAAATCCTAAATAATGGGTGAGTGTTTCAGGTAGTTTAGGTAATTTTTTTCTCTCAATTAAATAAGTACTTAAGCCAGACAAATCTCTATATACATAGTGCTTGTTTAAAGCACCTTCTAAATAACCTGCCCCAGAAGTATTTCCAGTGCCTACCCTCATCCCAATCATCCTCCTTACCATAATTAAATGTTTATGTCTCCAATTGCTCATTAAATGATCAATTTCTATCAAAGAATCTAATAATTGGTAAGATGTTTGAAACACAGGAAAGTCTCTGTATAACATAATAAACAAAGCTGCACGCATGGCTTTAGTGCTAAAACTACTTTTGAGTAATGACAATTGTTCTGGGCTACTATTTTCAGGCTTTATTTCAAAAAAGGTATAATCAAAATCGGCTAGTTTCATCTTTTCTCTTTCTGTTAGCCCTTGCTCATAAATTGTTCTATACGATTTCCAAAATGGATGATTCAGCTCATTCGATTCTCCTTCATTTCCCCAATAGGTAGATTCAAAAAAAGGCATACGCTCTAACCAGTCATTTACTAATTGCTGAAGGTTTTTGGTATTTTCTGTTTCATTAATGTTAGCAAAATCCTTGGGAGTAAATCCGCCTTCATTTGTTCTTTTATAATAATCAGCTTGATGACGGTTTTCTAGTTGTAATCCTAACTTGGCTTCTATTAACCTAAACTGTTTACTTTGGAATCCGGATGAAGGAGTTAGCAAGTTTCTAAAAGCCAAGAAATCCATTGGGGTCATTGTATCAAGTACATTCACCTGCTGGTTTAATAATTCCATTATTTTAATAATTCGGTGAAGGCGATGCCTTACTAGGTTTAAGTCTTCGGAATTATCATTAATGGTTTCTTTTTGAAATACACCCATTGCATAATCTAATTCAAATAAAATTTGCTTGAACCATAATTCATAGGCTTGGTGAATGATGATGAATAACATTTCATCATGGGCTGGTTCATTACCAGGCTCAAAACTTACAGGATATTGGCTATCCAAAATATTATTCAAGTGCAAGTAACTGCCATAATACATAGGTGATTTTTCCATATCCAATCGTTATACGGCAAATATAGCAGGATGAAGGGTAATTGATCTATTTTGGAATGCTTTCATTCATTAAATTTGCTGCATGACTCGTAAGCAACTTGTAGAACAAATTCATGCCAAACAATCATTTTTATGTGTTGGCTTGGATACTGATATAACAAAATTGCCAAAACATTTAAAAGATCATCCAAATGGAGTAGTTGCCTTTAATAAGGCAATCATTGATGCTACCAGTGCGTTTTGTGTTAGTTATAAAATCAATACTGCTTTTTATGAGGCTCAGGGCATAAAGGGATGGGAAGCAATGCAAGAAACATTGGCCTATATTCCAGATCATCACTTCACAATTGCAGATGCAAAAAGAGGGGATATTGGAAATACTTCAGCTCAATATGCCAAAACATTTTTTGAAGTGTTGCCTTTTGATGCCATTACAGTTGCCCCATATATGGGTGAAGACAGTGTAAGACCATTTTTAGAGTATGACAATAAGTTTACCATTGTGTTGGGCTTAACTTCTAATATAGGTAGCA
>VIKJ01000170.1 GCA_008080615.1 Chitinophagaceae bacterium
TGCTTAATAATCTCACCACTTCACCATACAATTCAGCAGCTGATTTACCCGACTCTACAATATCCGATAAGATAACCGTAGTAGCCATTTCACCCGACTGCTCTTTTAAATAAGGCAATGCCAATGATAGCGAAGCAAGATCATTGCTATAACTATCATTCAATACGAAAGACTGATGACTCCCTTTACGCAATTGCATGCGCATTTCTACTGGCACTAATTGTGTAGTCCTTTCTTGTATTACAGAAGAAGCATAGCCCATTTTCATCATCACGGCACAACAAGTAAGGGCGTTTTGAATAGAAATAACATCATTAAAAGGTATAGTGAATTCAAAATTACTTTCTAAATAATGGCCCTTTACCTTTGTATGCTCACCTAATTTTACTTGTTCCCTAATAACAATATCAGTACCAACAATAAGTGGAATACTTAACGTATTTTCAGTTTGCTCACTTGATTTAAACAAGCGCATTTTTTCTGCCAACTTTTCTTCTTTACTATCAAACCCCTCATTATGTGCTTCCCCAATATTGGTTAATACACCAATCGTTGGCTGAATCATGTTGGCCAATGCATCCATCTCTCCCTTAGTAGAAATGCCTGCTTCAAAAATGGCCAATGTATGTTGTGGATTCATTTGCCAAACACTTAATGGCACACCAATTTGAGAATTGTAACTGCGTGGGCTTCTAACAATATTAAAATCGGGCGAAAGCAATTGATACAACCATTCTTTTACAATTGTTTTGCCATTGCTTCCTGTGATACCAATAACAGGTATTAAAAATTGATGCCGATGATATGCTGCAATTTGTTGAAGTGCTTTGATGCTATTGGGCACTTGTAAAAAAATGGCGGATGGATAAAGTGATTGATCAATTTCTTCATCAATTAAAAAACATCGTACTCCCCGATGATACAAATCAGCAATAAAATTAGTACCCGATCTTCGTGGTCCCTTGATTGCAACAAATAAACTATGTTCAGGAAAAATGAGTTTTCTACTATCAGTTACCAAGTATTCAATTACCTGATCTCCATAATCACTTCCGGTAAGGGAAAGTATGCTAGCAATATTTTTTAAGGAGTTACCCATATTTTTTACTTAGACTATTCTTGTACATCAGGCGGAGTTCCTCTTTTATTAATTGCAATTGAATACAAAATAGATCCGGCAATACATACCATGATTACACCCAATGAAATAAATACCATTGCTTGTTTTGGTATCCATTCACTTATCCAATGTTCTCCCAACATTTTTGCTCCAATAAAGATCAGCACAATGGCGATACCCTGTTGCAAATAATCAAATTTTGTAACTGCTCCTCTTAATAAAAAGAACAAAGATCTTAATCCCAACACTGCAAAAATATTTGAAGTATAAATGATCATCGGGTCTTTTGAAATACCCATTACCGCTGGGATAGAATCTAAGGCAAAAACCAAATCGATGGCAGCCAGCAATACTACTACCACAAATAAGGTAGTGTAAACAGGTCGATCGTTTTCTGTTACTATGTATTTGCCATCTCCATCATGATTTACCAAGGGCAGGTATCGCTTTAAAAAAATATATACTTTAGATTGCTGCGGATTAAACTGCTCATCTCCATCAGCGCTAAACATTTTATAACCCGTATACAAAAGAAACAAACCAAAAATATAGAGTATCCAAGAAAACTGTGCCACCAATGCAACACCCAATGTAATAAAGATTATCCTAAATAGGATGGCCATTAAAATACCTAGTAGTAATACCCTCGAATAATGTTTTTCTTTTACACTAAAGGCATTGAATATTAAGATGAATACAAAAATATTATCAATGCTCAAGCTCCATTCCATTAAATACGCACTTAAAAATTCTAGCGGCAATTGCGAATCACTTGCAACTGCTCCAGGATTCTCTTGCGCCAATAACCCACCTTCGAACCAAAGAAATATAAAAAAGGCCAATGCCAGCCCTACCCAAAAAAAAGTTTGAATCAAGGCCTGCTTGATGCTAATTTTTTGATTTTTCTTACTCAACAAACCCAAATCAAAAACAAGTGCTATACTAATCACAATAGCAAATACCAGGTAAACGATTGAATGTGTACTCATGTAAATAAAATTAAGCTGCGTACGTTGATTTTCTACGCCACTGAAATAATCCCCCAATTATTAATACTACTAATACAGGTAATAATAAATTAATCATCTGCCATAGTAATTTTTGTTCCTTTACTTTTTGCTTATCTAGCAAACGCAATACTACTGTTTTGTTTCTGCTTTCGAATAATTGCTTATCGGCACTTAAATAGTCGATGCTATTTAAAAAGAATTCTTTGTTAGCAAACCGATAATTTTCCATTGGTATCATGCCCATTGGCAAAGGACCCGTTGTATTGCTGATGGCATTGGTTACAATATCTGCATCTGCCACCACTATTTGTTTGCCGGGTTTTACTGCTGCTGATAGATATGCATTGCCAGTAACACGTTGCACCGAATCCAATACTTTTTTAGGCAAGCGATTAGAAAAAAGAGAATTGAACTTTCCTTCTAATAATACTGCAACTGGCACATAGTGTAAATTAAATCCCAATATGTCTTCTTCGCTTTGCACACTGTTCAAAGATACAATAGCTGGCGAACTGATTCTTCTACTATTGGTATCCGAAGCCAATAAAATTGTTTTTTGAATACCCTTTGCCATCACCGTATCTATACTATACTGGATGGAAAAATAGGGAGTACCCGATCTATATTTTGCGAAATAGGATTGGGTGTTCTAGCCGATAAAAATGGATAATAAGGCCAAGGTAATCGCTGCATGCGAATACTTCCATCTGGATTTTTTCCTACCACTAATGGTATTTTTGAACAACTTAAATCTTGCAATAAATCTGGATTAATGCGAACTCCATATTTAAACAGTAGTTCGTCTATTCCCAATCCTCTATCAAATGCAGTGTACTGCCCTTCTGTTCTTTTTAAACTATCCAGTTCGGCATATAATTTATCTACAAACCAAATAATATTGCCTCCATTCATTACGTACTGATCTAATTTTAATTGATCTTCTTCGGTAAATGGCTGTGTAGGTTTTACAATAATCAAGGTTTGAATTATAGCTGCATTGGGATAAGCCGCTTTTAAATTAAATACACCCAACCGATAATCATTGCGTAAACTTTCCCCTATATCATTTACGGTTAAATCGGTGGGCTCGCCATTACCAACAGTGTAGGCAATAGTAGGCACTACTTTACGTGTTAGCTTATTGATGGCTGTAGCAAATTTATTCTCTAGCAATGCTTCGGCCGCATTTCTGGTAGCTTCAATATCTTCCTGTGGTTCTTCATTTACTACATTAAACTGCTTGTATATTTTTTTGCTGCTTCGCAAATCAATGGCAATAGGCAGTTGATTTTTTCTAAAATGAACCAGGGCCGAAGGAATAATCAATTGATTGGTTGTTTGATCTTTATCCTCTTCTGATATAGAAGCTTTTTCGAACACCACTCCCAACTTCGCAAGGCTATCATACAATTGAACCTTTAGTGAATCATTGTTAATTTGATCGCCCGGTTTGGTGAAATTTACTTTAATCAAATTACTTGCATGCACATTCATCTCAGCCAACAAATCTTTCACCGCAATGCTTAGCTTTTTGT
>VIKJ01000171.1 GCA_008080615.1 Chitinophagaceae bacterium
TTACTGCTAATTTCCAATAATAAAAGAAAAACATGGAAACCGAGAATAGAATTATGAAGAAATTTACAACCAGACTAAGAGCAACATCATTAATAAATAATCTGATTTTTACTGCATCATTAATTCTGCTGAGCACCTCTCCTGTTCTCATTGTATCAAAGAAACGCTGAGGCAAAGCAAGCAAATGTCTATAATAACCAAGAATCAATCTAACATCAATCTGTTGACCAGTCTGCAAACCGAGTATTGATTTATTATTGGCGATAATAAATTGGAAAAAAAGTATAACAATCATTCCGATACTTAACAATCGCAAAAGCTGAATATCCCCGTCAACCAAAACTCTATCAATCAATTTTTGCACATAAAAAGAGGTAGACAACCCTAAAATAGTATATATTAATGCTCCAAGTAATGCCTGAAATAAGATATTTTTATGTGGTTGAATTAAATACCATAATCTATTGAGATTAGTTATTCTCTTTCCACCACTAATAAAATTATCACCAGGTATTAATAATATTAAGACACCTGTCCATTCGCTCAGAAATAGAGAAATATTTTTTTTATGTACCCTCCCATCAGCTGGATCCATCAACCAAATACACTTTTTTGTAACCTTATATATTACAACAAAATGCTGAAGTCCATTTTTAAGCAAAAGATGTGCAATCGAAGGAAAAGGAATTTTTGGAAGGCTTTCAGCATTACCTCTAGCACCTTTTGCCCTGAATCCTAATTTTTCAGCAGATCTAACCATACCTAATACATTAGTTCCAAGCTTATCTGTTCCAGCGCTGAGTCTAATTGTACCTACAGGTATATATAATCTGTAGAATGCTGCAACAGATGCCAAACAAGCCGCGCCGCAATCTGTTATATCCCTTTGACGTATCTTAATCTCTTTACGAAACATAAAATAATTAGCTTTCATTAGGCTTTAGCCAGTTATCAACTGAATCAAATAGTAACTGCCAAAGGGTGCGCTCAGTTACAATAAATCTTGCTTTAAACGTTAATCCTTTTTTTAAAACACCTACGAATCCATTTTTTAATGAAAGTTTATTATTATTAAAAGAACACTTAATTTTATATACAGGCTTTCCATCTATTAATGTAAAATCATTATCAATTGAAAGAAGCTTCCCACTTACTATGCCAAAATAATTATAATCAAACGCATCGATCTGAAAAATAACCTTCTGACCTAACTTCAACATTCCTACATCAGATACAGGAATATAACATTCCCCTTGAAGATTCACTTCTGGTGATATTAGACACACAGTTTCTCCACTTGAAGCTACACTTCCCACGTACTTAGTTCCAACTTTTTGAATAATTCCACTTATGGGCGCGACTACTTTTTTTATCATCAGTTCTTCCGCGTATTGAATTTGTTGAGATTTAGTAGTCTCAAGCTGTAATGAATACTTATACAAATCTTGGTTCCAAATGGATTGTTGATTTCTACTAAATGAAATATAACCTGCAATCGCATTATCAGCTTCAAGCTTTTTATCATAAAGCTCTTTTCGGGAAATCACCTTGTCTATAAATAAAATACTATCAGTTATCCATTCACTTTTTACTTTATCTAAGTTTGTTCGATGAATGTTTAACTGTTGCAGAAAACGATTTAGTTGATCTTTATACAACGCAGATTTTAATTGAAACACCAAGCCATCTGAGAAAAATTGATTATTGGTTAATATTAGGAGATCATGAACAAATTCACTACAACGAATAAGGTCTTTTTTAATTAATTTATCTCTAGTTGATATTTGCTGATCAGCTAATTGGATTAATACTTTTCCGGCATCAACAAAATCTCCATCTTTGAAATATATTGATTGAATTATCCCAGTACCAAGCATTTTCACCTCTGTTCTTTCTTGTATAGGTCGAACGATACCATTTGCCCTAACTGAAACCTTCAGCTTGACAATTGGCAAAACAGTAATAGCAGCAATACAAATAAATAATACAATATAGTATAAGACATTCTTGTTGCTATGTCTTATAAAAGTCATTTGCTCAACCCTTGGCAAATTTTTAAAATCCATTTCTTATATAAAAAGATGATTTATTGTAATTGCAAATAAATTAAATACTGCATGAGTAACTGCTACATACAAAATTGCCTTTTCGCTATTTTTTCGCATAGTCAAATAAAGAATTCCAAAAATTAGCCCAGAAATAAATGTTTTTACAACATAAATTATTGAATAAGTATGTGCTAACCCAAAAACAATTGCTGATAAAAGCAACGCAAGTAACAAATTATTATTACTATATTTTAAAACATTTTTTATAACCAAATGCTGAATTAAATAAGTTTCAATCAATGGGGCAAATAAAACTACCACAAATAGTTCTTCATATATATTTTCAAAATCGCTCCCTTTAACATCAGGAAATAAAAAAGCAAAAATATATGAATTAATAATTTCTAAAAAAAGGAAAATAATTCCTAATCTAATAGGAGAAATTTTTTCAAGTCTACTAATAAATTTATTTATTACAAGCATATACTCAAAATATTAAACTGATAACCCATTTTAATATTGAAATAAGAATAAAGAAAATAATTGCCCATTGAAAAGTTCTCAAATCTTTAATTTTATTCATCTCTTAAAATTTAATAACAAGGACTATTACTAGCCCTTGTTATTTGATTTATTTTTTTAAATTTGCTGGTAATGAGTGCTGGTATTC
>VIKJ01000172.1 GCA_008080615.1 Chitinophagaceae bacterium
AGCGTTATTACAGATTTTGCACCAGGAACTAATTTCTGAGGATCTATGCGAAGATCAAAATGGTTTTCCATATACTGCATTTTCCCATGCATTCCCTTATTTAGCCATTGCTCTAATCTTCTTGCATCCTCCTCTAATTTCACTGCTTTTGCAATACCGCAAAATTCAAACCCTAGCGAATTGGCTAGTTGTTTAATTTTTGCAGTTTGTTCTTGTACAGAAGCCATGTTTGTTGTGTAAAACTATTGCCTAATTATTCGGCATGTAAAATATGAAAAAAACGATGCGCTAAAGGCGCTATCAGTAAACCTATATTGGTAATGAATGCAACGCCACTAAACAATGCATAAAAAGAGGAAAACAATTTTCCTCCCACCGTTTTAATTTCTGCAACCGGGCCCATTCCACTCAAAATCATAGAAGCATTATGAAGTGCATCGATCCAGCTCATGGGCCCTCCAAGTTTATACCCAACTACTCCCATTAATAAGCAAATCAATAAAATTGTACCAGCCAATAATGAATTGAAGTAAAGTCTTTTTAAAAAAACTTTTTTGCTTGCAACTGGTTCACTTTTATGCTCATATTTATGAAAAAGTAAATGAGGTTGAACTTCGTTATTTTTCATACAGAAATTTATTTGCAATTAGCAATGATTTGCTGATCAATTGTTTTTTTTATCTCACCGTATACTTCTTTTTTTTCTTCATTAAGAAATGCTTTTAAGAATACAATCGAAGCATATCCACGGCATCGATCAATTAAAGGCCAAGTGCCAAATAATCCAGGGCTGGATACTACGGTTAAACCATAGTTGTATCCTACTGCAACTTTTGGGGCATATTTAATCATGGGTAAGGTTGTTTGAACAGTATGCATTTCTGCAATCGACTTTTCACTTAGTATCTTTTTGCCATTGAACATTCCTTTATTAAGAAGCATACTTAAAAAGTTCATATAATCATTGGCGGTTGAAACAGCCCCGCCAGATGGGTTAACAGCATTCAAGCTAGAAAAATTAGTATTACGCATTTGCAATGGTCTAAGTATTTTTTCTTGCATGGCTTGTTCAAAACCTTTTCTAGTTACTATCTCTGCAATTCTGCCGGCAATATTTAATCCAATATTGCTATACTTAAATTCCAATCCTGGATTAGCTGCAATTTCTTTTTTAGAAGCAAAATCATTTACTTCTTCTTCCAAGCTATTATACCTTGCTCGCTTCATCAAATTCACCAAACGTATTGGCTCAGATTCTATCCCTGTTAAATGAGATAAACAATGCCTGATTGTGATATACCCTTTGCTATATTTACTGAATATGGGCAAATATTTACTAACCCTGTCATCCAAAGATATTTTTCCTTCATCTACCAAAACCATTATTAAAGCTGCAGTAAGCCATTTGCTGCTACTGGCAATTTCTGCTTGCGTTTTGGGATTAAATTCTCCCATAGATTTACTATAAATGATCTTGCCATCTTTGTATAGTAGAACAGTAAAATCGCCACCTAGCTCTTTTTTAACTGAAGCCAATTTATTGTCTAATTCAGTAAAATTATATTGTGCTTGAATTGGCTGAAAGATTAGCAGGGAAATCACTAAAAGGCTGCCTATTAAGCATGATGTGTTGTTTTTTTGCGCCATAATTTCAGATATGCTTAGTTGGATTGTGATTTGTTGAATATTTAAAGTTAGGATATTCAAAAGTTATTACGAACAATCAAATTGTGAATATGAACTTAAATAATTATACCATAAAGGCACAGGAGCTCATTCAATCTGCTCAACAAATTGCATTTGCAAACAACAATCCCTCAATTGAGAGCGAACACCTGTTAAAAGCATTGCTTGCAGATAAGGACTCAGCTATTTCTTTTCTCCTAAAAAAGAACAATATAAATCCTGAATTTTTAGAGAGTAAACTAGTTGAGTTATTCAACAAGTTGCCTAAAACTCAAGATGGAGAACCTGCACAGGTTGCAGGTAGAACTTTTAGTAATGTTTTACTAAAAGCGAATGCTGCATTAAAAACATTTAAGGATGAATTTATTACTGCGGAACATTTGTTGATTGGGTTGGTTCAAACAACAGATTCAACAGCTCAATTATTAAAATTAGTGGGCCTTACCGAAAAAGGTTTAATAGCAGCAATCAAAGAATTAAGAAAGGGAGAAAGTATCCAGTCTCAAACACAGGAAACCCAAATGCAAATGCTTCCTAAATATGCTAAGAATTTAAATCAAATGGCTCGTGATGGTAAATTAGATCCTGTAATTGGCCGTGATGAAGAAATAAGAAGAACCCTGCATATTTTAACTAGAAGGTCAAAAAACAATCCAATTTTAGTGGGCGAACCGGGTGTAGGTAAAACCGCTATCGTTGAAGGGCTTGCTATGCGCATTATGAATGGAGATGTTCCTGAGAATTTAAAATCTAAAATTATATATGCCTTAGACATGGGGCAATTAATTGCAGGAGCAAAATACAAAGGCGAGTTTGAAGAAAGATTAAAAGGTGTGGTGAAGGAAGTGGCCGATAGCGAAGGTGAAATTATTTTGTTTATAGATGAAATTCATACGCTAATAGGAGCAGGAGGTGGAGAAGGGGCAATGGATGCTGCCAATATTTTAAAACCTGCGTTAGCAAGAGGAGAATTAAGGGCTATAGGAGCTACTACATTAGGGGAGTACCAAAAATATTTTGAAAAAGATAAAGCTTTAGAACGTAGGTTTCAAAAAGTAGTGATTGATGAACCAACAGTAGAAGATGCTATTTCTATTTTACGTGGATTAAAAGATCGTTACGAAACACATCATCATGTTCGAATTAAAGACGAAGCCATCATTGCTGCTGTTGAATTGTCGAACAGGTATATTACTGATCGATTTTTACCAGATAAAGCAATTGACTTGATTGATGAGAGTGCAGCTAAATTAAGATTAGAAATGAATTCTATGCCCGAAGAATTAGATAGGCTAGAAAGACAAATTCGTCAATTAGAAATTGAAAGGGAAGCTATCAAAAGAGAAAATGATGATAGTAAACTGAAAGAATTAAATATTGAAATAAGCAACCTTGCTGTTGAACGCGATACATTGAAAGCTAAGTGGAAGCAAGAAAAAGAGATGGTGGAGAAAGTACAAACAGCCAAAGCCAGTATAGAACAATTAAAATTACAAGCAGAACAAGCAGAGAGAAATGGCGAGTACGGAAAAGTAGCTGAAATTAGATATGGAAAAATAAAAGAGCAAGAAACGATTATAGATGAGATTGGGGTGCAATTGCTCAATACTGTAGATAAGCGTTTACTAAAAGAAGAAGTAGATGCAGAGGATATTGCAGCAAATGTTGCAAAGGCAACTGGGATACCAGTAGCTAAGATGTTGCAAAGTGAACGCGATAAA
>VIKJ01000173.1 GCA_008080615.1 Chitinophagaceae bacterium
TGAACGATTGGTTTGATGAAAACTTTTAAAAATTTGCAGTTATATTCTATATTATATTTGAAATTTTTTCCTAAATGGATATCCAAATTCATGGATTATTGGAAGCAATTTTCAATTTCGTATCAAGTTTTGAGGAAGTATGAGATCACAAAAAAATGATGCGATTTTGAAAATCCAAACTCAAAAAAAGGTGTTTTAACAACTATAAAATAAATTGGAACAAGCAAATTAAAGAAAAAATACAAGTATTTAATGCATATCTATATATATTCAATTTATATTTTGTTATATAATTTTTTAATTTTTTTCAAAAATTCAAATTTTAAATATGAATTCTCTGTGGTTTAAAAATGATTATTATGATTTAGGGGATCGAACATTGTTCGATTATCTCTCTTTATGCAAGGAGCACCCTAATGAATATCAACCCTTTCTTAAACGAAATAAAGAGGGGTTTAATTTAGACTCAAAGAATGTTCCACCTTATTTAAAAGTATATATTGGTAATATATATAATTGGAACATATTATCGTCAAAAGAACTCTCTAAACTGACTGGACTTAATATTAGAACCATTACGTATTATGGTCTATCCATCAGTAGGCAAAAGATGCTATATAATAATGGCAGACCTTCTTATTTGCCAGAAGAGAGTTGTGAAAAGATAGCTAAAGTAATTATTGACTCTGATGTTAAAAAAACCAATAAATATTTTGTACCTCCTAAATATCAAATTACAAAAAAAAATTTAATTAACCTAATGAATGAAGAAAAAGATACTGTAAAGAGAGAGTTTCATGTTGTTTATGGTCTTAATAAAGATATGCATCGATCTACAATATATAGAGTTATGCAAGATTTGAATGCTCACACTGGTAATGCTGAGATTACTACAACACCAAGATCACGAGCAATGGCTAGTGTTGCAAATCAAGTTAGTTTAGGAGCAAGTGTAGTTGCAATATTAGGTGATCCTAATAAAGCAGATTTTGGTATGAAAAATATTGAGGGAAATAGACTCTATAATTCTGATAGCGCTACGTTTGGAATACATTTAAAGGATAGTAGAATTCAAGTTGTATACATTGGTAAAAGACCAGATCATTTAATGGCTGAACCTGATCCTAGTGATCATAGTAATGATATGGATTTTTTTATCAAGTTTTATTTTCTCCTCAACGCAGCTGGACAGTGCGGAACTCCAGTATTTATAATAGGACATAAGCATATGGCTAAAGATGCTATTGATATTTATGAATTAGATGGATTTGGATTAGATAATTCAGGACTGGGTAAAGGCATTATTATCATACTAAATAGCAGAGGGTGTAGTTTGAAATTTTATGAATATTATTTTGAGCATGTTGTACTTCCATTTATTATGGCAACTCGACCAAAGCAAGCTAATAAATCACCAGATATTTCAAAATCAGTATTATATCAAATAGATGGTGAAGCAACTCAAATAGCACCCTTTAAGTCTAACAAAACGAATAAGTTATTCAAGGATAAAAATATTGATGTATTGAAATCGTCAGCCAGTGACACTGCAATTCAACAGCCTGCTGATGCCGGGAAGGCTTTTATGGCTGCTAGGGCTGTTATAGAAAATAATGCTCTAGAAGAGACATATTATATTAATCCTACTGACTCTAATAGCATATTAGAAATAATAAAAGCGCATAATGATAAATATCCAACTAAAAATAAGATAAGCGATGATCATAAAACTAAGATAATTAAAGGGTTACAAAAGTGTAGATTTGCACTCCAAGATAAAATCAATAGAGGTACTATGCAGAAATCATTTAGTGTTACAGGACACTTTCCATTTGATCTAATTACAATGTTAGGTAACACAAGAACAAGAGATGGAATATCAGATGAAGAAATTGATAATATTAATAATACTTTCCCTTTATTTGTCAATATTATGAAGCAAAGAGGTCAGATTACAGAGGATGAGTTTGAGGCCAATAATATACCAGGAACATATTGTAGTAACACTAAAAAGCCACAACATCAATTATGCATTAGTAGAAGGAGATGCACAATCCTAACAAATCCACATATTTTCGATGAGATAAAAGTGGAGATACCAGTACCAGTACCAGTACCAATAGTACAACCAATCGCAGTAGTAGAGTATGTATCACAACGAGGCCGTAAGCGTAAGACCACTTCAGACGCAGTATATGATTATGGAAACATTAATAATAAAAAGAGATAAATGAATATTGAGTATTTTGAATTTGAATTGAATTGTTTTTTAAATTGAATTTATATTAAAAACGATTTGTATGCATATTTGTCTATTTAAAATTGAAATTTATTCCATTAATTGATAAATTTCCATCAAATATCTTTTTCTATAAAATATTAAAAATTTTATATTATTAATATTAATATTTTATCATAATATAAGTTAATTACCATTATAAATTGTAATTCATATAATATAAATAAACATTTTATTTTATATTTTGTTTCATTTAATCATGTTTTTAATTGGAAATTAAAAAAATTTTATTTCAAATTATTTTTGCAAAATGAAATTGAAAATTGCTTCCAATAATCCATATATTTAGATATCCATTTAGGAAAAATTTTTAAATATAATATAGAATATAACTGCAAATTTTTAAAAGTTTTCATCAAACCAATCGTTCA
>VIKJ01000174.1 GCA_008080615.1 Chitinophagaceae bacterium
TACACAGAGTAACCATTGCCAATGAAAAATTTCTTTCCATTTTTGTTGAATCAATAAAGTGCAACCAACTGCTGCGGCAACAGGAATAATGGTAAATAAACCCTTGGTCATCATGAGTGCAGCCAATGCGGCACTGCACAAAAAAAGATGAACTATTTTTTTGGTATCCATATAAACAGCAACATGAAATAATCCCATTATTGTGAACGCTGTCATAAATGGTTCTGCACGAACATCCATATTAGAAGTGATAATATGTTGTGCAGTTAATAATATCAATGCTGCAAGCTTTGCATGTTTTTCGGAATAATAACGTAAAGCAAATAGATAGGTATAGTATGCGGCTAAAAAAATAAATAGAATAGCAGGTAATTTATACGCCAATAATGTAATGCCAAAAAAGCGATAGGAAAATGCAGTAACCCAAAATTGAAAATGTGGCTTATCTAACCAATCTAAGCCCTTTAACATGATATCTAAATAGTTACCCGAACTAACCATTTCTCTTGACACTTCTGCGTAAAGTGCCGCATCGGGTTCTAGAAGTTCTACAAAAACTCCAGCTCCATATACCAAAATGATCAGTAAAAAACTCAACCTCCACAATAACTTTTCATTGATTTTGATACTTTTCATAATGCAGTATTGGCTTAATAAATTAGGGCTAATGCTTGCGCAAAGTACAAAAATTGTGTTGCAGTAAAACCAAACTCCTCATGTTCAAGAACAGATGCAATTTTAAATGCCTAAATTTGTATTCTAATAATTATAAAGCCAGCCATGTCTTCTTCACACCAGTTTAGCCTAAAACCCTTTGCAGCACTCAGTTCTGCTGAACTTTATACTATTATTCGATTAAGAAATGAAGTATTTGTTGTAGAGCAAGTATGTGTTTTTCAAGATGCAGACAATAAAGACCAAGATAGCTTGCATTTAATGTTATGGCAGGGACCTGTTTTAACTGCATACTGTAGATTACTGCCTCCAAGCCTAGCATACAAAGAAATGAGTATTGGAAGGGTAGTGAGTTTACCAGCAGCAAGAAGAACTGGCGCTGGAAGAAAATTAATTAACGAAGCCATTCTGCAATGCAGGGAACATTTTGGTGAAGGCCCCATTAGAATTGGCGCACAATGCTACCTAATTAAATTTTATGCTTCCTTTGGATTTAAAGAAGAAGGTGAAATTTATTTAGAAGATGGTATTGAGCATATAGAGATGGTACTTACTCAATAGATTGATTATTTCCATTGCTCCACAGCCATTGCTGCAATGTCAAATCCAGTTTTCATAAAATCGAATCCTTTATCTCCAGTAATTGCACCATAACCACTACTCAGGTTGGTAAAGAAAATTACACTGATATCTTCTTTTATAAAATGTAACGCAAAAGTTCCTGAATAGCCACCATGCAAAAATGCTTTATGGCCATTGATGTCTTTTACAAACCAACCGAGTGCAATGGTTGCTCCATCTTTAGCAGTGGTACTTACATTGTTAGGTAATACCGTTGGTGTTGTCATTAGGTTGAATGCTTGCTCGGAAACCAAACTATGTTTTGCTGTTGCTTGTAAAAATTTTTCATAATCAACAACTGTGCTCATTCCACCACCAAAACCATTGGCATCTAATGCTTGCGTAATTACTTCTAAACTAGATCTTACTAAAGTGCCTTTACGTTTAGTATATCCCTGAGCCCTATTATAAATAATACTATCTCCATTTATATAGGAGGTTTTATTCATTCCCAATTTTTGAAAGATGGCTTGTTGTACAAATTGAGCAAACAACATTCCTGTTACTTTTTCTATTATAGCTGCTTGCATAAAAAATGCCGCATTGCTATACAAATAACCTCTGCCTGGCTTAGATTTCATAGGTAGCTTATACAAATCAGCCAATTGATCATTTACAGAATACCTAAGTGGTGTAGGACCCAATAATTTATAATAATTAAAATGATCAGCAGGTAAGCCAGAAGTATGACTCATTATTTGACGAATCGTAATGGCCTGATGAGTAGCTGGAACATCTTTTAAATAAGCAGTAATGGGAGAATCTAACCCAACTTTTCCCTGCTCAACTAATATCATCATTGCAGTAGCGGTAATTGGTTTTGATACAGAAGCCAATTCAAATACGGTTGAGATACTTGCTTTGCTTTGTTGCTCAATATTGGCCAACCCATAAGTACCCAGTTTAACTGGCTTGCCATTTTTAGTAATGTATAAAACAGCGCCAGGAAAACTATCCGTTTTCATTTTAGCTAAAACATATTTATCGAATGTATCTGCTTTTTTAGGTTGTGCATTTACTTGAACTGCAATAACTAAAAGGATCAATGAGAAAAAATACTTCATGTACAATTTTTTATCAATATAAGAAAAGTATCAATAAGAATAAGGAGATAAAAATGATGGAATACAATTAAGTACAAATAAGATAAAAATGAGCAACAAGAGCTTTGCTATTAAAAAAGCTTGAGGTATGGGCATAAAAAAACCCTGATCAATAAAGATCAGGGTTCAATAAATATGGCAGCTACCTACTCTCCCAGCTAGATGCGAGTACCATCGGCCATGGGGGACTTAACTTCTCTGTTCGGAATGGGAAGAGGTGAACTCAGTTGATAAAATCAACTTCAATAAGTTAACATATTGGAAAAGAAAACAAAACATAAAAAAATAAAGCTTACGGGCAATTAGTACTACTTGGCTTTAATGTTACCATTTTTACACCTATAGCCTATCAACGTCGTAGTCTTCGACGACCCTTAAAAGTAAACTCATCTTAAGGAAGGTTTCACGCTTAGATGCTTTCAGCGTTTATCCTTGCCGTACATAGCTACTCTGCATTACACCTGGCGGCATAACAGATACACCAGCGGTACGTGCGACCCGGTCCTCTCGTACTAAGGTCACGTCCTCTCAATTTACTAGCGCCCACCACAGATAGGGACCGAACTGTCTTGCGACGTTCTGAACC
>VIKJ01000009.1 GCA_008080615.1 Chitinophagaceae bacterium
CGATTTAAACCGGGCTGGAACACCTTTAATAGAAATTGTTACAGAACCTGATTTATATTCTGCAGAGGAAGCCTGGCAATATGTTACAGAAATTCGCAAACTAGTAAGGTGGTTGAATATCTGCGATGGCAATATGGAGGAAGGCAGTTTACGCTGTGATGCCAATGTTTCTGTAAGGTTAAAAGGAGAAAAAAAATTAGGCACAAAAGTGGAGGTTAAAAACCTCAACTCTATACGAAATATTAAAAAAGCCATTGAGTTCGAAATTACCCGCATGATAGAAGAACTAGAAGCAGGTAATTCAATCAAACAGCAAACGCGCAGTTTCAATGCCAATAACGATACTACTTTTTCTATTCGCGATAAAGAAGAAGCCAATGATTATCGCTATTTCCCCGATCCAGATTTGCCCGCATTTGTTTTATCAAAAGACTACATTAACAATATAGCAGCAAAGCAACCAGTATTGCCTGCCGCTCTTATTGCTCAATTTCAAGAAGTTTATGCCTTAAGCCTTTATGATGCAACACAATTATGTGAGGACAAACTAACTGCTGATTATTTTGAGCAAGTGATTGGCCATACCCAATCTTATAAAAGTGTTGCTAATTGGATGTTGGGGCCAATCAAGCAGTACTTAAATGAGGAAGGAATTGGATTTGAAAATATGCAATTGGCTCCCGAACAATTAGCGGCACTAATTCAATTAGTGGATACAGATCAAGTGAATTTTTCTGTGGCTGCTGCCAAAATATTGCCTCAATTGTTTAAAGAAAAAACGCATCCATTACAAATTGCAGAATCATTGAAATTGATTCAGGTTAGTGATACCAATGAATTAGAAAAATGGATTGATGCAGCATTGGCGGCCATGCCCGATAAAGTATCAGAATACAAGAAAGGAAAAAAAGGATTGATTGGATTATTTGTAGGCGAAGTAAAAAAAGCAAGTAAAGGAACAGCAGATCCAAAATTGGTTACTCAATTGCTACAAGAAAAATTAAAATAATACACCCATTACATGAAAAGAATTACGCTACTCCTATTGAGTGTTTCCCTCTTCTTTTTTGCTTGTAAGCAAAAAAAGTATGGCGGATTTACCGTTTCAGGAACCATCAAAAATGCAACCAATGCCAAAATATTTTTACAAGAATTGCCTTTTGGTGGAGATCAACCCATTGTATTAGACTCTGGTAGACTAGAAAAATCGGGTAGTTTCTCTTTAAAGGGAGTTGCAAGAGAAGAAGGTTTGTACCGCCTTGTTTTAGAAAACGGGCCAGATGTTTTATTGGTAAATGACAATGAATTTATTCAGGTTGCATTGGATGTAAATAATTACAGAGAATACACTGTAACGGGGTCTCCTGCTTCTGAAAGCTTGCACAATTTATTCGAAAACTATCGCAAACAAGATTCAGTATTATATGCAACATTTCAACAGATAGATACTTTACAAAAACAACCAGGCACCGATAGTTTGTTAAACCTGGCGAAAATAAAAAGGGAAACACAAATTAAAGAAATGAATGAAGTGGTTAGAGCCTTCATTAAAGGAAGTAAAAGCCCCGCAAGCCGATATTATGCACTTGGCATGGCTTCTAGAACAATGAACCCTGATGAATTAAAAGTATTGGCCAATGAATCGGCAAATGCTTTTAAAGAACATACTGGTTTGTTAAAAATTAAGGAGTTGGTAAATGTTACCCAACCAATTAACCAAGCTGCACCAAAAGGGTATGCCTTATTAAATAAAAAAGCTCCAGAAATCACCTTGATGGATACCAATAATACCCCTTTTTCATTGAGTAGTTTGAAAGGGAAATATGTATTGGTAGATTTTTGGGCAAGTTGGTGTGGCCCATGTAGAAGAGAAAATCCAAATGTAGTATTAGCCTACAATCAATTCAAGAATAAAAATTTTACCATCTTAGGTGTTTCAATGGATGACAATAAAGAAGCTTGGCTAGAAGCCATTAAAAAAGATCAACTAACTTGGAAGCATGTGAGCATTTTAGCCGATTGGAATAGTCATCCAATTACACAAGCGTATGAGTTTAGTGCCATTCCTTTTAATGTATTGATAGACCCACAAGGAAACATAATTGCCAACGATTTAAGAGGTGGAGAGTTAGTTCAGAAATTAGCTGAGGTTTTAAAATAACAGTGCAGCTTAAAATTAAAAAAGCTTCTTCAAAATTTCAGCTTATTTAATTTTAAGTCGGGTTAGGTGATAACTAAGTAGGTCAATATGATTAATTATTCGCGTTCATAAAATTGAATAATCTTATAAGATCGTCTTCTTTTTTAAAGGATATTTTATTCTCTTTTATAAAGAGATTTATTTTTTCTTCAATGGAAGGCTGTAGTTTAATAATAGTATCCTTATCTGTTTTAAGGCTTTGCAAAACACCCCTTATTTCAATATAGTATTTTGCACCATTGGTAAAAGTTTGTACTATACCTGCATTAATTTCACTCATTTCAGCAAGTTTTTTAATATGAAACTTAAATAGATTAATATTCCCCTCTGCGAGTACTTGTAAATATACATCTGAGTTAAAATCAACTGAAGTTTTAACTTTACGAAACAATAATAATTGTTTGCCCGTATTTAAAGTAAAGGAGTTTATGTTTTCATTTAATTCATATGGTTCATCATCTTTGTTAATTAATAACGTATTATCATAAACATTAAATTTCAGTTCTATACCATCGTATTTTCCTTTAACTGTTTCCGCAGTTCCAGACAACCATTTATCTACTAAAAAAGGAGTACCACGGATAGCAGCATACTTTTCAGTATTAAATCTTTTAGAACTTAACGGATCTTGTAGCATTGTAGGATTTTGTGAAAATAATCTGCTACTATAAAAAGCTAAAAATAAGAGCACTATAAGAAATCGCATTTGATACATTTTATTTAAAAATACTGAATATATACAATAAAAAAGGGGGGTGTATAAACACCCCCCTTCATATAGTTCTTAAATTAAACTTTTAATACCCAGTATTTTGCTGTGGTTTAATACTTGGATTAGCATCAACTTCTGTTTGAGGAATTGGTTGAATTCTTCTAAATACAGTATAAGGTACTGTTCTTGAAGTAGCAGGATAATTGGTACTTCTAACAATATCACGTTTTAAACGCTGCATATCGAAAAAACGATCCCCTTCAAATGCCAATTCTTTTCTTCTTTCTGTAATAATATCTTCAAATAATTGCGTACCAGTAGATAAAACAGGAGCTACTCCACGTCTACTAGTTATGAAATTTAAATAAGTACGAGCATCTGCTTCATTAGCAGGTAAAGATGCTTCAGCTGCAATCAAATAAACTTCACTCAATCTTAACACTTTTGTATCACTTAAATCTCCACTAATAACCGGATATTTATTTACAAAAACTGAGTTTAATCCAGCTCTGATACCAGTTGGATATAAAGATTTTCTTACGTCTACTGCATCATATAATGCATACAAATCACTAGAGCAGAGAATATCTCCATAATTTCCCGCTTGGCTATATAAATAACTCAAAGCATCAAATGAAAGATTTGATACAGCGTCTGAAGAAACTTCAAATAAAGTTTCCAATTTATCTGTTCTGATTGTTGAACTAGCCCAATAAGATCCATGAACTGCAGCTGTTAATGGGTTGAAACCACTATTATTAATAACATCTAAAGCAGCTGTTTTTGCATTGGCTTTATCCCCCATGTTTAAGTATACTTTTGCTTGCAAAGCTTTTGCAGCATATTTACTTAACATAGAAGAGTTGGTAAACGTTGTCATTAATGAATACGCAGAATTCAAATCAGATATAATTAAACTGTAAACCTCAGATACTTTACTTCTAGCAGGTTTAAGATCAGGATTATAAACTGTTATTAAAGGAACGCCAAGCGCATTTGGATCATCAGCATATGGTTTAGAAAAAACACGAACCAAATTAAAATAACAAAGTGCCCTCAATGCGTAAGCTTCCCCTTTATATTGATTAACATTGGCAT
Organism: Chitinophagaceae bacterium; assembly: GCA_008080615.1. Taxonomy (GTDB): domain Bacteria; phylum Bacteroidota; class Bacteroidia; order Chitinophagales; family Chitinophagaceae; genus Sediminibacterium. The sequence continues at coordinate 4,011 of VIKJ01000009.1, forward strand.
TACCAGGAATAGTAGAATTGATAATGTTATTAGCTCGTAAAATTACATTATAACCAGCAGTCCAAATGCCACTCACATTTCCGTCGGTAGCAGTAACACCTTTGGTATCGCTATAATCATTAAAAAAAGTATACCTATTGGTGTTTAAAGTTGATTGGTATGCATTATCTGCCATGATATCACCAATGATTGGTAATGACCTACCGTATAAATCTACGTTTCTTAATCCAGCGTATGCTCCAAATAAAGCTACTCTTAAGTCAGCTTCTGTAGCCAATGCTTGAACTGGAGTAAGTGAAGTAGGTGGAACCAGTTCAACAAAGTCCTTTTTACAAGATGATAATATTGCCAACAAGATAATTATTGGAAATATTTTAAAACCATAATTTTTATTCATAAAAAAAAATTTATTAGATTAATCTGTATTTATTTAGAAAGCAATATTTAAACCTACTGTTACTGTTCTTGGTATAAATACATTCAAATTAGAAGTACTATTTGTGCCTTGTTCAGGATCAAAAGCAAGATTTTTGTCTTTAACCCAAGTAAACAAATTGGTACCTCTTACATAGAAATTAACGTTAGATAATTTCGCTTTCTCAATAAGAGCTTTTGGCAAATTATATCCAATTTGTAATTCACGCAATCTAACAAAGTCACCTTTCTGTAAATAGAATGTAGAGCTATTTTGGAAATTTTTATTTCCACCATATACATATTTAGGGAAATCAGCAATATCACCAGGCTTCTGCCAACGATCAAATTGACGAGCAACTTTATTAAAGGTTGCACCAAAACCCGAACCAGTGTAATAGCTACCCCAGTTATCATAAACATAATTGCCGTAGTTATAATAAAACTGTGCACTTAAAGTAAATCCTTTGAAAGTAATGTTACTACTTAAAGAACCAAAATATTTAGGTTGTGCCGTACCAGCTAAAATACGTGCAGCTACACCAGGATAAGCATTCGTTTTTGTATTATGTGTATTATCGGCATACCAAAGTGGATCACCATTTGCAGGGTCTACACCAGCCCATTCTCTAACAAAAAAAGTATTTAATGCAACACCTTGTCTTATTAAGAATAATCCATTGATGATATCGTTACCACCAGGGAGTGACATAACAGTATTTTTATTATGGGCAAAGTTGAAGTCAATCTCCCATCTCAAATCTTTTTTCAACACTGGAACTATATTCAGAGCAAATTCAATACCCTCATTTTGCATCGTTCCAATATTTCTAGTAGCAGAAGTAAAACCTGATGTTCTAGATAAAGGGACAGATAACAATAGAGATGTTGAAGTTCTCTTGTAATAATCAGCAGTTAAGCTAATTCTATTTTTTAACACACTTACGTCAATTCCTACGTTAAATGGCTTGTTTAATTCCCAAGTTAAATTAGGGTCACCCACATTGGCAGGTGCACTACCTGGTAATTGGTTATAATTAGCCCCATACCCATAAAGTGGCAATGCATCGTAGTTTCCAATTGCAGTGTTGCTTCCGTTTACACCATAAGAGCTACGTAGCTTTAATTGGGTAATAAAGTTAACATCTGCCATAAATTTTTCTTTATCTACGTTCCAAGTACCACCCACAGACCAGAAATTACCAAATTTATTGTTTGCACTAAATTTAGAAGAACCGTCTCTTCTAAAGCTTCCTGAAACAACAAATCTGTTCTGATAATTAAAGTTTGCAGTAGCAAATTCTGATGCAAAAGAATAATCAGAAATAGTAGCTGACGCTGTTATTGGAGTTGCACCTGACGCAGGATAAGTTAGTGCAGTGGTAGGAGGAAATTGTTGAGATTGAACTGAATTGAAATATCCAGAAGATTTTTGAGCTTCGTATCCCAATTGAGCATTAAACGATAAATCACCACCTTTTGTGATATTTTGCTGTAGATCGAGGGTATTGGTCCAAACCCAGTTAAAGTATCTAGTAAAATAAGAGAATGCTCTACCATTTGAAGCAGCTCCATCTCCATGTAATGGATTGTTGTATTGATCTTCTTCTAAAATATTATAGTCTGCACCATATTGACTTCTAAATTTCAAGTTGTCTAATATTTTATACTCAGCAAAAGCACTACCACGTAAACTTGTTTGTCTTAAGTAGCGCTTATCTAACTCGGTTAATGCAATGGTATTGTGTAAACCGCCCAATGTTGAACTAACTAAATTCCAACTTCCATCAGCATTATATGCTGTTCTGGTAGGTAATAAGAAATAAGAAGAAAGCACTGGATTACCAAACGCACCTCCAGCTAAAGGAGCTCTTTGACTTACAGAACCAATATTTAAATTAAATCCAATGGTAAGTTTGTCAGTTGCCTTATTGGTAACTCTAACATTACCGTTGGTTCTAGTAAGTTTTGAATTGATGGTTGTACCATCTTGTACAAAGCGACCAGCTGATAAAAAGAAAGTTGTTTTGTCATTTCCACCTTCTGCACTAACGTTAAATTGCTGTTGGTTACCTGCACGAGTGGTATTTTCTAACCAATTAAAATCAACGCCATTACCGAGGCCGAGTGCAGTTAATTGGCCACTTACAACAGCAGGAGAATAGCCTGCATTTACTAAACCTTCACGAGTGATATCTAAATATTGTTGCGCAGTTAATGGAGTATATTTTTCATTTTTATATGCAGTAGTACTTTGACCCACTTCTGTGTCAAATCTAAACTTGGTTTTTCCCGCTTTCCCTTTTTTAGTTGTAACTACAATAACTCCGTTTGCAGCTCGGCTACCATAAATAGACTGAGATGCAGCATCCTTTAATACAGAAATACTTTCTATATCATTCGGGTTAAGTGTACTTAATAAGTTACCAGTAGTTTGCAAACGAGAAGCATCTCCAGTGTTCACTGGAATACCATCAATAACCCATAAAGGGTTTGAACTACCGTTCACAGAACTGATACCACGTATAATAATATTCTGTGCTGCACCAGGCTGTCCAGAAGCGGCAACTGACTGTAAACCAGCAACCTTTCCTTGTAGTGCCTTATCAACTGAAGAAAAAGGCCGACTTTCTATATCTGCACTTTTCAAAGTAGCCACAGATCCAGTTAGGTCTGATTTCTTTTTTGTTCCATAACCTACAACTACAACTTCTTCTAAATTTTCTACTGTAGAGGTTAGGGTAACGTTAATGATATCTTCTTTTGTAATTTTAACCTCTTTAGTACCAAGATTTAAAGCACTAATAACCAATTCTTTAGCAGTAGCTGGCGCCACAATACTAAAACTGCCATCTTCTTTTGAAGACGCTCCTGTTTTAGTGCCTTTCACAAGAATAGAGGCGCCAATAACAGGCTTACCTTTTTCATCAATAATCTTTCCTGCAATTGTTCGATTTTGTGCCTGTAATTGTAACAGAGACAAAACCATACACAGGAATACTGTGACTAGTTTTCTCATAATTCAGTTTTTAAGTTTAAGTGCACGAATTTAGTTAAGGAATTATTAATATTTACAAAAAATCTTCTTTATTTGTTTAAATCGGTAAAATAATTACCTCACATTTTGATTTTATTTAATGCAGAAGCACAAAAAGAGATTAAAATGCTCCAACAATTAGAACAAAATAACCCATTTGGTGGAATATAGACATAAAAAAGGCCGCCTCCTGAGAGACAGCCTTTTTAACTAAGTTTATTTATACTAAGGAGTATCCCAAAATACCCTAACTAATAAATTAGGCTTTTGAGGAGGTGCATTTCTGTTAGCATCAATTTCACCTTGAGGAATGGGTAAACTTCTTGGAATATCAGTAGTTACCGCATTAGCAACCTTGGTAATAGCAGGAAAACCTGTTCTTCTCCAATCGGTCCAGTTTTCTTGCATAACACCATAATTGGCAACGAATTTTTCATTGATTATTTGTTGTAATTGTTGGTTTACAGTTCCAGTTAAGGTTCCATTAGCCAAGATATATGCATCAATGGCTGATTGTGCAACACCCGCAGATTGCATACTTGCTGTAATTCCAGCTCGATAAAAAGTTTCTGCTACACCAGGAGCACCGTATAAAGCAGCTTCCGCACGAATGAAATTATATTCAGCGAAAGTGAGCATTCTAACTGGTGCTGTACCGTCATAACTAACCCCACCCTGTGCTGGTAATGCTTCTATAGATCCATCTACTCTAGCTGTTCCACCAGTTCCAGCTCCTCTTAAAAAAGTATGGAATCTTGAATAAGCAATTGACTGAGGATCGGCGGAAGCAGCGCCCTTGTATGTAGTTGATCCAAAAGGAAAAGCAGTAAAATAGAATGGTCTTCTAGGATCTGCTTTAGCATTCATCATATCCACTAAAAACTTATTTGGGAACAAGTTGTTGGCTCTCTGTAATTCAAATTGATGAATAGAATTTTGTCTGTTCAGCACATTAAAAAATGGCATTTCGAAATTATCCGCGTTAGAAGCAAAAAATGAAACCCCGGATTGGTTTATTAGTGCGGTCATGCGAGTAACCATATCCGTTCTATTCAATTTAGAATAACGCAACAATAAGCGCAATTTCAACGTATTTCCGAAACGGATCCAGTTAGTTCTTCTAGTGGTAAATGATCCAGAATAAATAGTAGAATTTGTTCCAGGTGCTAATCCTGTAGAAGTAGTATTCAAATCAGCAAGAGCCTCATCGATCGTAGTAAATAATGAAGTATATATAGTAGCAGCAGCATCATACTTTGGAGACGTATTTAAGCTAGTTTGCTGTGTTTCACTAAAAGGCACATCTCCGAATGCGTCTACTAAATGATGATAAGTATACGCTTTAAGCAGTTTCGCTACCCCGCGGTAATATGGTGCGTTTTGAGTAGTTGCCAAACGGATAATAACTTCTATATCATTCAAAGTAGTAGCATACGTAGTATTCCAAAAATTGTTTACGTCTGCAGATTGCAACAAATACTTTTCATATTGTTGCGTTTGAGATTCTCCCCCAGTAGTTTGTCCTGAAAGTTGTTGTACAAGAATATTACTCCATCTGTACAAATCACTACCCCCTGCAAATCCAGTATTAACTGTAACGTTGGTTAATAAAAGGTCTATAGGAGCGGCCGTTTCAACAATCCTATCTGGATCTTTATTGATATCAAGGTATTTTTGACAAGAAACCAATCCTATCAAAATAACCGATGAAAATGCAATTAATATTTTTTTCATTTTAACTATTTTATTATTTAGTAATTAGATTAAAGGGTTAATCTTAAATTAAATCCAAGTGATCTGGTAGAAGGGTTGGCATTAAACTCTAATCCACCAATATTGCTAGTACCTAGTGCATTTTGCTCAGGATCTAAATGTGGATAGTCTCTTGCTTTTAGGAATAAGTTTCTACCGAAAACACCAAATTCAATATTACTAAATGGTGATTTATCGATTAATGTTTTAGGCATTTTCATTGTCAAATTCATCTCTCTAATTCTAAACCAAGATGTGTTAACCATGAAACCTTCAGCTGCAACATATTTACCGGCATTTCCCCAATACTGATCAGCACGAATAGGTATGTTTACCGCATTCCCACTTGCATCAACTCCATCAAATTGATAGTTTCTTAAAGGGGTTACATTGTCTTTATCAAAACGTGGCAATGACGCAGTTTCAACTACAGCACCATTTCTTCTTAAATCTGCCAAGTTACGGCTATACAAATCTCCACCCTCACGAATATCAAACAAAACATCTAACGTAAATAATTTGTAAGAAAATGTATTGGTGATACCAATGGTGTATCTTGGATTGGAGTTACCTAACTTAACTACACCAGATGTAGGTAAAGGCAATCCTGCATTGGTTCCTGTAGTTTGAAGAATCATTCTACCTTGTGCATTACGCTGATATGCATTTCCAAATATTGCACCATACTCCTCTCCTTCAACTAAACGAATATTCGGAGTTGTAAAACCAGCTAGTGTAATTACACTTACTCCTGGTGCCAATTTAGTAACCATACTTCTAAATTGAGTATAATTGGCATTGATACTCCAAGAGAAGTTTTTATTCTTAATAGGAACTAATCCTAAGGTTAACTCAGTACCTTTTGTTTCAATTTCTCCTGCATTCTGAAATAGAGATGTTACACCAGAAGAAGCGGAAACTGGAACAGAAAACAATCCTTCTGTTAATTTACGTTGATAATAAGCTGCTTGAATGGTAATTCTGTTATCAAAAAACGCAAGATCAGTACCAATTTCCCACTCAGTGGTAAACTCAGGCTTCAATTTCACATTACCTGCTGCGTTGGAAATAGTATATCCAGTTAAGCCATTAAATGGAAAAGCAATACTCGGTCCAAATCCATCGGCAGCTCCACCTGTTGCTGCATAGTTGTTTGTGTTATAAGCTGGTGCAGCTCTACCCACTACTCCGTAGTTGGCCCTTAATTTCCAAGAAGTTAAAATGTTGTTCTTTAAAGTTGGAATAGCTTCCGTCATATTTGCACTCAATGCTGCAGCTGGATAAAAGATAGACTGATTACCAGGGGCTAAGGTAGAAGCAAAGTCATTTCTGGCTTTCACGTTTAATGCCAACCAACGGTTATATTCAACGTTGAAATCAGCAAAAACACCCAATGTCCTAATTTGACCAGTACCAACACCAGGCGTATTTAGTACAGTGGCATTGCTGATCTGATCAAACCCTCTGATAGCTAAGCCAGTATTTCTTAATGAAACACTGTTAGAGAAGTTATCAAAAATCTCATTACCCAATGTTCCAGTAACGTTGAACTTACCAAAACGTTTTTGGGCATTCAATGTTAAGTAAGAGTTGATATTTCTTAAGTTATTTCTAACGTCAGTAATACCTCCAGTACCAGCAGAGTTTGAATTACCACCTCCACGGATACCAATCTCATCAAAACCATGAGAGCGGAATGTTTGGATATCACCACCTAATTTAAAATCTGCACTGATCCAATCATTGAATTTGTAGTTTACTCCAACATTTCCTATGAATCTATTTACTTCATCGTTGTACTTAACATTATCAATAGACCAGTAAGGATTATCTTCTCCTCCATAGTACCACTGAGCTCCAGTTGCATCATAATATGGAAGACCTGTTAAATCATAACTTCTTGGAGTAAATAAACCACGAAAAGTTGGATTAGACAATTGGTTTCCTTGTTGAGTTCTAATAGAAGAAGTATTATTTAAACTGATATAAGAACTTACAGATAATTTGTTGGTGATCTGCGAATTTAAATTCACAGACAACACATTCTTATTTAATTCATTGTTTCTAACAATGTAGGTTTCCTTTGTGTTGTTATAAGAAACACGGTAAGTTGTTTTGTCGGATCCACCACTCAAACTAACCGTATTTTGACGGTTAAATCCGTTGGTGAAAATATCAGAAACGTTGTTAGGGAAGGCAGTTAAAGGTTCTGCTTTACCATAGAAATTGGTTACTGTTTGACCTAAAATTCTTGGTCCCCAAGAAGTAGAAGCTAAATTATTAAATACACCAACAGTACTAGTTGCTGTAGCTGCCCCTGTAGATGTTCCCTGAGCATATTCGTTTTGATACTCTGGTAATCGATTAACTGAAACCATTGCATAAGAAGAATTGAAATCTACATTATTCTTAGCTTTTCTTTTCCCCTTCTTTGTAGTAATCAAAATTACACCTGCAGCACCTCTTGAACCGTATAGTGAAGTTGCCGCAGCACCTTTCAATACTGTTAAATCTTCAATATCATCAGGATTAATATCTACTGCACGGTTAGAAGAAGTAACACCAGTTTGTAAAGCTACTCCACCGCCACCATTGTCAATAGGTACTCCATCTAGTACAAATAATGGGGCACTGTTACCTGTCATAGATGTATAACCTCTAATCAAAATAGCAGAACCAGAAAAAGAACCTCCCGAACCAGATGTTCTTACACCTGCAACTTTACCTACTACTGCGTTGGTAATATTCGTATTTCTTACCGCAGTAAGATCTTCCGCTGCAATTTGGGGAGTTGAGTACCCAAGGGTTTTCTTGTCTCTTTTAATGCCAAAAGAAGTAACAACTACTTCTGATAAATTATCATCAAGAATACTCAATGTAGCTGATACCGAATTAGAAGCACCTAAAGTAATTTCTTTACTGCCAAAATTGAGTGCAGAAAAAACCAATACTTTGGCAGTTGCGGGAAGGGTTAATTTAAAATTACCTTCAGCGTCAGCAGTTGTTCCAATTTGGGAACCTTTTACTAAAACGTTTGCACCTGCGATGGATGCACCTTTGTCATCTGTGATTTTTCCAATGATGGTTCTGCTATTCTGAGCTGAAACTACAGATAGAAAACCAATCATAAGAAAGCACAGAAAAAAGAATTTTCTCATGAGCGTTTTTTAGTTTAATGTTAAGGAAAGTTGATTTTAGGCAACAAATGTTAAATAATAGCTGCATTTCGTTGTTCCAACATTATAGCTAGGGGTTGTAATAATTGGCCAGAATGCTCAATTATTTACGCAAGAAGCTGATAATCAATACTGGCAGCAATACTAAATTTGTGATAGTCCCAATTACCAATGTTAAAGAGGTAAGCCATCCTAGGGCATTTGTGCCCCCAAATTCACTAAAACAGAAAATAATGAACCCTGCTATTAATACTAATGATGTATAAATAATGCTAATTCCCGTATGTCGAATGGTTTGAACCAAGGTTGGTGAAACTGCTCCATTGTGCATGGGCAGTTCTTGCTTGTAATTGATGAGAAAACGTATAGTTACATCTATAACAATTCCTAAATTTAAAGCAATTCCTACCCAACCCATTACCCCTGCTGTAATGATTAAAGGCACCAAATTGGGTATTAGAGAACAGATTAAAATTCTTACTGACCTGAATAAATAGAACATACAAAGCGTAATGAGTAAAAACGCCCAGAATATGCTCTCCTTTAAGCCTTTGATGATAAAATTAGATCCTTCTAAAAAGCTTACACTACTTCCTGTAAAACTTATTTTGTAATTAGCTGTATCAAAAATTTCGGCAGATTTTTTTTCAAACTTTTCTAACAGTAGTGGCAATTTTGCACTGCCAATGTCTTTCATGTTCACGCTAATCCGTGCTTTTTGTTTATTGCTATCAATAAAATTATTCAGCAATTTGGTTAAAGGTGTTTGTTGTTTTTGACCCTGACTATTTTTAGGTTTTAAATAAGGTCCAATAAACGCCAAATCAGATTCATACGGAATGGCATAACTTAAACTATCTCCATCATAAAAAGCTTGCTTGGCAAATTTCAATCCTTCTACAAAAGATAGTGGACGGGCTGTTGACGAATCTGCTGCTATAAATGCAGAAAATTCATCAATATTGGCAATAGGTTTTGTTGAACGCAAAAGCCCATTTTTTTTCTTCGTATCTATCACAATTTCCAAAGGCATTACTCCACCAAAATTAGATTCAAACCATTTTAAGTCGGTATAAATTTGATCCCCTTTGGGTAAATCATCTACAATAAATCCTTCACTCTTAATTCTAAAAATACCCATCACTGCAACAGCAGTTATCACAATGGTAACTCCATAAACCAATCTGGTATGATTGAATGCCCAATGCTCTACTTTTACCAACACTTTTGCAAGAAACTCATTATCTAAGTAATGCATTTGGTTGGGCTTTGGAGCTGGCAAATAACTTAGAACTGGTGGAATAAAAATTAAAGAGATAAAAAACAATAATAAAATATTGATTCCTGCCACCATTCCAAACTCTTTCAACAAATCACTTTTGGTTAGTGCAAACACTGCAAACCCAATGGCAGCAGCTATATTGCAGAATAGTGTAACAATGCCCATTCTTCCTACCATTGTAACTAGTGCTTCACTTTTATTACCAGATTCTCTGTAAGAAGTATGGTACTTATTTAAAAAATAAATACAATTTGGAATTCCAATTACTACTACCAATGGAGGAATTAATGCAGTAAGTAAGGTTATTTTATATCCCAATAAAACCAATGTACCCAAGCAAAAAATTACTCCCATTCCTACCACCACTAAACTCATCAACATGGCGCTAAATGAACGAAAGAAAATGAATAAAGTAATGGCAGATAATAACAAAGAGCCAATTAAAAACCAATTCATTTCTTTCTTAATTCTATCTCCAATTACTGTTCTAATAAATGGCAATCCACTCATGTGTAAAGTGGTCTTTTTATTTACTTCAAACTTTTTTGTGATAGCTAAAATTTGATCAATCATGATTGATCTGTACTTGCTATTGATTGTATCTTTATCTACACTAACCCCCATTACATAAGCATTGGTTGTGGGGTTATATAAAAGTGATTGATAAAAAGGCAGGTTTTGAAAAACAGCTTTATCGCTGTCTAATAATGTTTGTGATTGATAAGGATAATTAAAAATTCTTTTTGTTACCAATTGCTGATTCAATGTATCATTTACCAAATTCATTGTTTCTGGTACACTTAACACATCCGTTACCCCAGGCACTTCTTTTAACTCTTGCTGTAAAACAGCCACCGAATTGAAAAATCCAGTATCAAAAAATTGATTGGTTTCAATGCCAATAACCACTGTATTGCCATCCGATCCAAATTGTTTTAGAAAATCTTGATACGCTATATATTTAGGATTATCCGTAGGTAAGGCCCTTGTAAAATCGTAACTCAATTGTACTTTGCTGGCTTCCCAGCCCATAAAACCAGTAGCTAAAGTGAGTATTACCAATAAAATGACCCTATACTGCAAAATAACCCTACCTGCCTTGTACCACATGTAACTTAATTGAGTTGCAAAGAAACTAAAAATCGCTTACTCCTGAGGGGATTTCTATATTCTTGATCTTAACGGTGATTTAACGGTATTTCTTGTAGTACTGCTTGTAGTTCAACCTATTGGCTAGCAATTATCGTACCTTTAAGCTATCCAATAACACCATGACTAAGCTTGGCCCCCCCATATTATTCAGGTTCATTTTCATGTTCATATCTGCAAGTAGTTATGCTCAACAACCAAGCACATATTGCTCCAATACGGCCATGGTTCCAGTTTTTAAACAAGATTTTGGAGTATCAGCCAATTCTAACGCTTCCTCAGCCGCCGCCCCAGGATCTACCAATTACAATTTTGGAAATGTAAGTTCAGATGGAAACTATATTGTTACACCCAAAGTAGACAATGCCAATAAAGCAGATTGGACCAAGGGAGGCGATCATACAGGTAACCCTAATGGGAATATGTTTTTAGTAAATGCAGGTGGGGGTAATTCTATTTTTGTTCAGGAAACCGTTACGGGTTTATGTGCAGGATCTAGTTATAGTTTTTCTGCCTGGATTGCCAATGGTTTAGTATATCCCAAAATCACTTTCAATATTAGGAATCTTTCCAACGCAATTATAGCAACTTACACTACAGATATTTTACCACTCTCCCCAGTAAATGGCCCAGTAAACTGGCAGAAATATGGCTTTCAATTTGCACTTCCTGTAAATACAGGATCGCTTAAAATTGAAATTGTAGATGCATGGGGAGGTGCTGCAGCATGTGGCAATGATGTTGCCATGGATGATATTTTATTTGAAGCATGTATTCCACAAATAACCGTATCTCTTACGAGTGGTTCAAGTGATATTTGTACTGGAGCAACATCTAACTTAACAACAACTTTAATCAATAGCCCTTATGGTAACCCCGCTTATCAATGGCAAAAAAGTAATGATGGTGGAACATCTTGGAATGATTTAGGAAGTCCAGCAATTGGATTAACACAATTTAGCATTACCAATGCAAAAATATTAGATGGAGGTTTGTATAGAGTTCATGTTGCTCCAACAATTCCCAGCTTAACCAATGAAACCTGTAGTGCACATTCCAATGAGTTAAATTTTACTGTTAATCCATTACCCAAATTATTACCAAGTACAAATGCACCTATCTGTTCGGGAAATAATGTATGGTTCAATGCCAATCCTAGTGGAGGATCTGGTGTGTATAGTAGTTATAAGTGGACAACTGCAGCAAATAACACCATTGTTACTACTCAAACAATGGCCACTGGTAATTATACAGTTCAAGTTACCGATAGTAAAGGATGTAGTGATACAGCTGCATTATATTTGAATATTGATAGTACACCCACACTAAAAATTATATCATTAACCGATACCATTTGTTCTGGTTCAACTGCTTCTATTACACTCAGTAGCAGTGTTCCCAATAGCGCCTTTTATTGGAACGCCTCTTTACAATCAGGAAATATTGCTGGTAATTTATCATCCATCAATCCAGAATCAACAGGCATCAAACAAAACATACTTATCAATAATGGTATAAGTAATGGAGTAGTAAAATACAGTGCCTATGCACAATCAGGAACTTGTGTTAGTAACACAGTTGATACTACGATTAATATAAATCCAGTTCCAACTATCGCTAACGCAGGGGCCGATATAACAATTTGCAGTGGATCACAAGCCAGCCTTAATGCCAATGTTGCACTTGTTGGAAATGGCCAATGGAAACAAATTAGTGGCCCCAATACTGCGCTGATTCAAAACAGCTCATCACCAACAAGTTCTATTACTAACCTTATTCCTGGAACCTATTCATTAGAATGGTCCATCACGAATGTATGTGGCAATAGTGCTGATACCATGCTGATAAATTATACAGCAAAGCCAAATCCAATATTTACTTTAATAGATTCAGTAGTATGTGGACCAGCACAATTAACATTTACCAACAACACCATCAATCCACAACTATATAATTTTCAATGGGATTTTGGCAATGGAACAACTTCTAATTTGGCAAACCCATTACCCGTTTTATTTAATGCTGCTATTTCTGGCGCAGACACCAGTTACAACATCACATTAAAAGCAATCAGCAATTGCGATACCGTTGCTTACAGCAAAACAATCATTGTAAAATCTTCCCCTACTGCACAATTTGCTATTAGCCCTCAAAATAATTGCTTGCCACTACAGGTTAAATTTGATAATCAATCAATTGGCTTCAATACTAGTTACCATTTATTTTATGGAGATGGAAAAGATACCCTTTGGAATAACAATGCCAGTATCACCCACTTATACCAATCACTAATAGGAACCACCTTTCAACCTTATTTAATTGCAACAAATAGTTGCAGCGCAGATACCATTTTTAAATCCATAACTGCACCTGTAAATGCATTGATTATACAGAATAATTTGACTGATACTACCATTTGCGGATTTCCCTATACTGCAACTTTTACCAATAATACAACTGGCGCAACCCAATTTACATGGAGCTGGGGTGATGGAACTCCGCCAATTAATAGTGCAATTGCAGCGCAGGTTCAACATACTTATTCCGATACAGGTAGTTTCAATATTGTGCACTCAATCAAATCTAATTGTGGAGATACTACCATTACTAAAACCATTCAGATATTTGCCTTGCCAACCATTGCAATCGCAGGAAATGATACTAGCATTTGTAGTAGTAATAGCATTCAATTACATGCAAATACACCCACTATTGGTAAAGGAAAATGGAAACAAATTAGTGGGCCTAATACCATTCAGTTTGCCGATAGCTCAATAGCCAATACCACCATTAGCAATTTAGTTCCTGGCAATTATATCTTTGAATGGAGCATTCAAGGAACACAATGCGGAAGTTCTGCAGACACTATGAACTTACAATATATTGCTAAACCAATACCTTCATTCACTCCGTCAGATACAAGCTTATGTGGACCCGTACAATTAACATTTACCAACAACACCATCAATCAACAACTATATAATTTTCAATGGAATTTTGGCAATGGAACTACTTCAAATTTAGCCAATCCATTACCAGTTTTATTTAACGCTGCTGTTTCTGGCGCAGACACTTGTTACACTATCACATTAAAAGCAATCAGTAATTGCGATACGATTGCTTACAGCAAAACAATCATTGTAAAATCAAAAGCCAATCTTCAATTTATTGCAACACCCTTAAACAGTTGCTTACCCTTGAATGTATTATTCAAGAATCAATCTACAGGGGCTAATACAAAATACCAGCTGGTTTTTGAAGATGGAAAAGACAGTTTGATTGCTGCGAATGATTCTATATTGTATACTTATCAAACAACTAAAACCAGTTTATTTCAACCCATGTTAATTGCAACTGGCGCATGCGGTTCAGATACGCTTACCGAATATATTCAAGCCATCGCCAATAATGTAACGCTGCAATTAGATTTAAAAGATACTGTGGTTTGCGGAGCTCCTTTTACTTTATCCTTTAACAACAACACATCGGGTATTCAACAATTTAACTGGAATTGGGGGGATGGAACTAGCAGTATTAGCAATGGTACAGGTACTGTTCAACACCAATATGTACAAGCAGGAACATATTTTATTACTCATCCTATTAAAACCCTTTGCCTTGATACTGTAATAACAAAAACTGTTATCGTATATCCTGCAGTTAAAGCAAGCATTGCAGCTTTACCTCTATCAACATGTATTGGTGATTCAATTTTCATTAACAGTGCATCAGATTCAACCCTTTTACACAAATGGAAGATTGGCAATAACACCATTGATTCACTTACGCGCTTAGCATATAGTTTTAATCAATCAGGAAATTACAATATAGCATTAACTACCAGTAAAATAAATCCACTTAAAACCTGCTACGATAGTACCATTGCCAATTTATCAATTCTGTCTGTATTGCCCGGAAAAGGAATCATCACCCCTATTAATGGAAGCTGCATTCCATTTACTGTTCAATTGATTAATCAAACACAACCTGTAACAAAAGTTACCTGGAATATGGGAGATGGTAAAACAGCAGTAGGAGATACAAGTTCCTATACGTTTGTACAATCGGGTAATTTTAAAGTAATAATGAATGCGGTAAATGCAGGCGGGTGTAAATTTACAGACAGTTCAACCATTCAAATTAAATCACCAACCGGTAAGATTGAATTTAAAGGAGGTCTTTATTGCACTATCCAAAAAACTATTTTATTTACCCCACAAGTAAGTAGCACCGATTCTATAGAATGGAATTTTGGTGATGGCACCATCATTACCACTGCAGTAAAAAATATTACACACCAATATTCAAAACCAGGTATATACCATCCTAGTTTTACATTGATTAGTTTAACTGGTTGCAGGATCCCCATTATCAGTTCCGATTCTATTTTAATTGAAACGGTGAAAGCCAACTTTAATGCAAAAACAATTTATGATTGTGGCTTTACTACATTTAATTTTTATGACAGTTCTGCTGCATTTAGTGGAATTAAAAACAGGGAATGGTTTGTAGGAAAAGATTTAATCGGCAGAGAAATGTTTGCATCTGCTTCATTTAAACAAACGGGTACCCAAGAAACCAATTTATATGTTACAAGTAATTTTGGTTGTGTAGACAGTATCAGAGGCGCCTATAATGTAAGTATTTACAGTTTCCCACGAGTAAATATCAGCTCTATCAATGAAGCATGTTTAAACAGTTTAATGGAATTAAAATCAGATATCAATTCTATTGATTCTATCATGTTTAGGTTATGGAATTTTGGTAACGGAAAAAATGGAACTGATTCCATGGTACGCATATTGTATTTTGATGAGGGTGTATATCAGGTTAAGTTAACTGCAGGAACCATTAATCGTTGTTATGATTCTGCACTAAAAATGATTACTATTCACCCAGTTCCAATTATTAAAGTGGCCAATGCACAAAGAATTTGCATTGGAGATAGCATCCAATTAAGAGCAAATGGAGCAAACAATTATGTGTGGAAAGACGCCCAAGACAATATTATTTGTAATAACTGTTTAACAGTGAATGTTAAACCAAGCAGAACAACTCAATACAAAGTAATTGGATACAATGAATATGGATGCACACAGGTTGCAGGCACAAGTGTTCAGGTAATTACGCCTCCAACTATTACAGTGGCACCCGAATCTTCTATTTGTGTAGGATCCAGTATTCGAATATGGGCTGCAGGTGGTAACACATACCAATGGATGCCTGCCGCAGGATTAAATAATACCAATATTGCCGCACCCATTGTAACACCTCCTAGTACTACCACATATAAAGTTGTGGCGCGCGATGCTTACAATTGCTTTACAGATACGGCCTTTACTAAAGTTGTTGTAGGAAATCCTACTCCAATAAAATTGAGTAAAGACACTAGTTTTATTGCAGGATCAAAAATAAGACTACAAGCTTATGCAACCTGCCCCGATCCTGTTGCCCGTGTAGTGAATGATGAAACCATAGTTTGCACAGCTACCAATATTTTTGGTTGCGTTACTAGCGATACCATTAAAATAAAAACTTTTTGTAACAACGCTCAAGTATTTATTCCTAATGCATTTTCACCAGATGGAGATGGGGTAAATGACCTGTTTTATGTACAAGCACAAGGAATTAAAGTGGTAAAAAATATGCGTGTTTACAATAGATGGGGCGAATTGGTTTTTGAAAAAAATAATTTCTTGCCTAATGATCAAACTGCAGGATGGAATGGAAAAGTTAGGGGCAAACTACAAGAACCCGATATTTATGTGTATGTATGCGAATTGATCTGCGAAACAAATGCAGCACAAGTATTTAAAGGAAATGTGGCAATCATAAAATAAATGAAAACAAGGTCTACCATATTATTCTTGTTTTTAGCATTGTACGGTTATAGCCAAGATTATGTATTCTCTCAATTTTATGAACAACCTTTATTACGCAACCCGGCATTGGCTGGAATTTTTACTGGTGACCTAAGAATCTCCATGAATTACAGAGATCAATGGGGAGCCATCACTGTTCCATTTAGAACAACTTCATTAAGCATTGAACATAAAACACCAATTGGCAAAGCAAGTGATTTTATAACCATCGGCTCACAAATGAGCATGGATGGTGCAGGAGATATCAGACTAAAAAGAACGCAAGTTTTACCAGCTGTAAATTTTCATAAATCACTAAGTGAAGATCGAGACAGTTATTTATCATTGGGCTTTATGGGTGGGCCTGTATTTAGTCAATTTGATCCTACATTATTAAAATTTGGAGACCAATATCAAAACGGTTCTTTTAGTAGTAGTAATCCAACCGCACAATTCATAAAAGGTAATGGATACAATTACTGGGATTTTTCTACTGGCCTTTCGTATACAACTTCATTTGACTCTAAGCTACATTTATATATAGCAGCAGGTATTGCCCATGTAAACAAACCTACTATTAAAACAGTACTAAGTACTGCAGTTGAAACTATCGACCCAAAATACAGTTTCAATATTGGCATCAATGGAAAAATAAACGATAGAGATTATATAACTGCATTTGCAGATTATTTTACTCAAAATGGTAATCTACAAATTATTGCAGGTGTACTATATGGATTTAGTACAACCACCCGATATGATGCAGGAGAGCCGAATATATTTTATATCGGTAGTTTTATGCGAGTGGGAGATGCGATTATTCCGGTGGTAAAATTGAGCTTTAACCATATGAATATTGGTGTTAGCTATGATGTAAATATTTCTAAATTAAAAACTGCTTCTAATTGGAGGGGTGGGCTGGAAATTTCGATGGCCTATACCAATTTCTTAAAGATCAGAAGCTCTACATTAGATAAAGTTCGTTGTATTCGATTCTAAGCATTACATCACAACCAGGTATGCTATAATTTGGCAAAGCACCCCGCCAAATAAGCCAGTATAGAGTTCTTTAATTGAATGGTCACTTATCAATAACCTTGCAGTACAAACCAATCCAGTAATTAATAATGCTATACTAATGGCTATTCCATTACCAACCTGATAATGAAATGAAGTAAGTATAAGTGCGGTAGTAATTCCCCCCACCCCCATTCCGTGCATGCTTATTTTAAAATAATTATTGAGTATTAAGCCAACTACTGTTGCTAAAAATATCCCCATGAAAAAGAACTTTAGTACAATCGGTTGATCGGTAAAATTTCTACTTAAATAATACATCCACCAATAAAAAAACATACTGATGATATAAGGTACAATCCGCTCTTTTTGTGTTCGTAAAAAAATACTCTCACTAAACTTTAGTCTCCACAACAAAAAAACAGCAAATGCAGGAAAAAAAGCGGTGAGCCAAAAAACGCCAAAAAAGCGCATTTTTAATTGCCATTCTGTAATACCAGCAAATTCATAGGGGAATTCCTGCATTAAATAAATGAAGAAATAAGTTGGAATAAATAAGGGATGAAAAACAAAAGAGATCAATTTGGCAAAAATGCGCAAAATGAAGGGCTGTTGCTCAGTTGTAGAAGGTTGGATTGTTTGTTCGGTCATTTTAATGATAGGTTGATGCTAGAGTTCTTTGCGGAGTCTAGCTACTGGCACATTTAATTGTTCACGGTATTTTGCCACTGTTCTTCTTGCAATATTATAACCCTTTTCTTGAAGCATATCGGTAAGTACTTCATCACTTAAAGGCTTACGCTTATCTTCTGCTTCAATGATATCACTCAAAATTTTCTTTACCTCACGGGTACTTACTTCTTCACCGCTATCGGTACTTAAAGATTCACTAAAAAAGAATTTCAAGCGATAGGTTCCAAATTCTGTTTGAACAAATTTGCTATTGGCCACTCGGCTAACTGTAGAAATATCCAAACCAGTTAACTCTGCTATGTCTTTCAATATCATAGGGCGCATAGTAGTTTCATCGCCAGTAAGAAAAAATTCTTGTTGGTGTTTCATGATAGCACTCATAGTACCAACCAAGGTATCCTGCCTTTGTTTAATCATATCAATAAACCACTTAGCAGAATCAATTTTTTGCTTGATAAATAAAACGGCTTCTTTTTGGCGTTTATCTTTTTTGCTACCCTTGTCGTAGTCTTTAAGCATATCTCTGTAACCTTCACTAATACGCAAATCGGGAGCATTTTTTGCATTGAGTGTAAGCTCTAGTATTCCATTATTGTTGATTACAAAAAAATCAGGAACAATATAGCTTTCAGCTTTATTGATTTCACCCACATTGCCACCTGGTTTTGGATTAAGCTTAATAATTTGATTGATTACTTCTTTCAATTGATCATCAGAAAGATTTAAGCTACGCTGAATTTTTTCGTAATGCTTCTTTGTAAACTCATCAAAATATTTGGCCAGAATTTGCATGGCCAATTCAACAGACTGCCCTTCGGAAATTCTACGCTTCAATTGAAGAATTAAACATTCTTGTAAATCGCGTGCAGCAATGCCCGCCGGATCAAATTGTTGTATCTGTTGGATGATGGCTTCAATTTCTTTTTCTTCCACCACAAGGCTTTGCCTAAAAGCCAAGTCATCTGCAATAGAGCTTAGTTCTCGGCGCAAGTATCCATCATCATCTAAACTACCTACAACCTGTTCTGCAATCTTATAATTTCTTTCATCCAATTCCAGCATGCCCAATTGGTTCAATACCAATTCATGAAAACTGGTTTCTACCCTAATAGGAATTACTTTCTGATCATCCATTTCGGGATAATTATCATCCTTGGTTCTGTAATCAGCAATTTCACCATCATCATCTACTACATATTCACTAATATCTACGCTATCGTAATCTTCTGTACTTCCGTCTGGCTCTACTTCTTCGGTTGAATTATCAAATTCGTCTTTTAACTCATCCGTGTATTCATCTTCATGCCCTTCTTCTCCTTGTTCTAAAGCAGGATTTTCTTCTAATTCTTCTTTGATTCTTTCTTCTAAATTAGCCGTGGGTACCTGCAATAGTTTCATTAACTGAATCTGCTGAGGAGACAGTTTTTGAAGAAGCTTCTGTTGTAAAGATTGACTAAGAGACATTTACCAAATTAATTACTTTGTAAATTTACATACATTTACAATGATGCATCATAGTAAAAGAATTTGTTTATTTGTAAATTTATTGCTAATACCCGCTGCTATTGTATTTGCACAGGGCCAAATGGGCATGCAACAAAATGCAAGTCAACGAATTGACAGTTTAAAAAAGCTTCCCATCCGAATCATTCCTGCTGATTATTACACCAAGAATCTTGGATTTTTTTGTAAAAAAGAATTGCAACTAGAAAAAGTAACTAAAATTCCTTTTCGCTTTAGATTGGGAAGTATTGAGTATGTAGATCAGATGGAAGGGAAAAAGCTTAAATAACTAAACCATATTTATTGAATTCATTCTTTAATTCTTCAATATTTTTTTGTTCTAACCCCTTAAATGAAATAAACTCACAAAAACTATTCTCCTGATAAAGAGAGACACCCTCGTTTTCAAATTTTATCCATTTGATCTCACTAAAAGTAAGTATAATAGGGTGCCTATATCCTTCCAGAAGCCATTCCACACTTTCATTGTTTATTTTAATATAAGACTTAGGGGTTTTCTTTAAATAAAATAAAGGAACCACTGCATTTAATGCAAATATTAAACCAACAAAAAGATCCCATTTTTTTGCAGAACTACTCCAATCAAAGAATTTAAAAATAGCCAAGGCAGCCCATATAAAGGACCAGCTATATTTTTTCCAATAAGATTCCTTTTCGCTATGCTGTATAAAAAAATAGGTACTCATATTCTTTTATGCTTAACTCCCCTGAAGTACTTTCTTAATACAAGCCACCATCTTCT
>VIKJ01000175.1:0-1216 GCA_008080615.1 Chitinophagaceae bacterium
AGAAGCTGCATACGAACAAGCCTGTTTATTTGATATCAAAAAGATCATTCCTATTTATGAAGCGCTCTATGGCCGTTTTTGCAGAATGCAAATTAGTTAGCCAACACTTCATCAATACTTTGTAAAATAATATCACAAAGTTGATGCAACTCATTTTCAGTAATAATTAATGGGGGTGCAATTCTTAGCCGATCCGCTGCAAATAAAAACCAATCGGTTACCAAGCCGTTTTTTACACAGCAATGAATAATGGATTGTGCAATTTCGGCCGATTTAAATTGCAAAGACATCCATAAACCGCAATGATTTACAGAAACAATTGCTGTATGTTGGAGGCGTTGAAGTAACAATTGTTCCTTCTGTTTTACCTGTTCAATCCAATGGCCATTTAGCAATACCTCTAATGCAGCTTTACCAGCAGCACAAGAAACAGGATGTCCGCCAAATGTAGTAATATGCCCAAGTACAGGATCATGTGTTAGTGTACTCATCATTGCAGTACTAGAAATAAATGCTCCTAAAGGCATTCCTCCCCCAATAGCTTTCCCCAATAATAATATATCGGGTACAATACCATATTGTTCAAAAGCCCAAAGACTTCCTGTTCTTCCAAAACCAGCTTGAATTTCATCTAATATGAGAAGCACACAATGTTCATCACATTTTTTCCTAAGTGCTTCCCACCATTCTTTACTGGCTTTTGTAATTCCACTTTCTGCCTGAACCGTTTCAATAATTACACAGGCCGTTTGGCTATCAATTTGATCAATTAAAAGATCAGATCCAAAATTGAAATGATCTATATGGGGCAATAAAGGCCTAAATGCATTTCTAAAATATTCATCCCCCATCAGGCTTAAGGAACCTTGAGTACTACCATGATAACCATTATTACAAGCGATGATTTTACTACGGCCTGTTACCCGTTTTGCTAGTTTCATTGCACCCTCTGTAGCTTCAGAACCACTATTGGTAAAATAAACACAATTGAGTTGTTCTGGTAAATGCTTGGCAAGTAGCGCTGCATAAGCCACTTGTGGTGTTTCAATAAATTCCCCATATACTATCACATGCATATATGCTGCGGCCTGATCCTGAACTGCTTTTACAACTAAGGGATGGCTATGACCAATATTACACACACTAAATCCGGATATGCCATCCATGTATTTTTTCCCTGCAGTATCCCATAAATAAATACCCTCTGCCTTTTCCA
>VIKJ01000175.1:1233-3827 GCA_008080615.1 Chitinophagaceae bacterium
GTTTGGGCTATATGTGATAAAAATAATTGTCGGGTATTCATTACCCAAACTTAGAATAAGATCGCGGATAATTAATAACTTCATGCAAACGAATCAATTTAATTGTATGGCTACTATACTTCCTGTTCTTGGTAAACACCCTCAAATGGGCAGCGACTGTTTTATTGCGCCGAATGCTACGATTGTGGGCGATGTAGTAATGGGAGATGAATGTAGTGTGTGGTTTAACGCCGTTATCAGGGGCGATGTACATTATATAAAAATGGGCAATAAGGTAAATATTCAGGATGGGGCTGTGATACATTGTACTTATCAAAAAAACCCTACAGAAATTGGCAACCGAGTGTCTATTGGCCACAATGCATTGGTACATGGATGTACTATTCACGATGATGTGTTGATTGGCATGGGAGCAATTGTAATGGATCGCTGCATCATTCACTCCAATTCAATTATTGCAGCAGGTGCAGTTTTAACAGAAGGAACTATTGTGGAAGCTGGTTCCATTTATGCAGGTGTACCCGCTAAAAAATTAAAAGATGTTTCACAGGATCTTATTCATGGAGAAATTGACCGTATTTCTACTAATTATGTAAAATATGCATCTTGGTTTAGTGATTATAATCACAATTTTTTAAAATAAGAGGGCAAAATATTCGTTCTAAAAGCAATACTTTTAAAAGGAATTATGAAAAAAATAAGTTTATACAGCATTGGTATCTTATTCCTATTTTCTTCTTGCAATTTATTGAGTAAAATAGGTATTGGGAATGGTAAATCCAGTGCTAAACAAGAAGGCGGTTGCCCTACCAATGGCAAAAATGTGGGTGCAGAAAAATTATTATCAAGCGATGGCAAAGCCATTAAATCCCCTAAATATACCAAGGGGAAAAGTATCACCTATTAATAGCGCTAATCCTTTTAATAGCTTTTATCTTCCATCGTATCTAAAATAGTAAGGTAGCTTACATATCTGTCATCCGAAACTTTACCAATTCCTACTTCCTTTTTTACAGCACAACCAGGTTCATTGGTATGCATACAATTATTAAACTGGCAATTGCCCAATAGTGCAAGCATTTCGGGAAAATAATGACTGAGTTCTTGCTTACTAATATCTACCAATCCAAACTCTCTTACGCCAGGTGTATCTATTACATGGCTTTGTTCATCTAAATCAAACATCTCGGCAAAGGTGGTAGTGTGCAAACCCTTACCACTCCAGTCGCTCACTTCTTGTGTTCTTAAATTAAACTGAGGAAATAATTGATTGATTAAGGTAGATTTTCCAACCCCACTATGTCCGCTGAGTAAAGTGGTTTTCCCTTTTAGTAGCTCTCTTACTTCCTCTAATCCTTGATTTTGTTTTACACTGGTTAATACAACTGTATAACCAATAGAACTGTACATTTCTTTAAGCATTTCAAAACGTTCCAACTCTTTTTTTCCGTAGAGATCCGATTTATTAAAAATAACTACTGCAGGAATATGATGCGATTCGCAAGAAATTAAAAACCGATCAATAAAGCCTTGAGAAGTTTTGGGTTCTTTCATAGTGGCAAACAAAAAACTCTGATCTAAGTTTGAGGCAATGATATGGTGTAAGTGCTTGTTGTGGGGAGAAACCCTAGCAACATAATTATCCCGATCAATTATAGTATGAATGATGGCAGATTCTTCTTGTACATCTTCAATATCCATTTCTACCCAATCGCCAACAGCAATTGGATTGGTTGAGGTAATACCATCAATCTTAAAAATACCTTTTGCCCTTGCATTGTATAGCCGGCCATCCAAAGCCTTGGCAATATACCAGCTACCTGTTGATTTATAAATTCTTGCTTTCACGCCCTGCGAAGATAGGGCAGTTCATAATTTTTGCTAAATATTAACCAGTTTGAGTGCTTATTCATTCAACAGTAGCCCAAAAAAGGCAGTAAAATGAATATCTTTGAGCCATGGGAAAATTTGCACACGATGAGATAGTGCCTTTTAAAGAGAGTGATTTAAACAAGAAAGATCAGGTGGCCGATATGTTTAATACAATCGCCTTTAAATATGATTTTCTCAATCGCTTCCTCAGCGCAGGTATTGATATTAGCTGGCGCAAAAAAGCTATCCGAGAATTAAAATCGCTTCAGCCAAAATTGGTGTTGGATGTTGCAACGGGAACAGCAGATGTAGCTTTACTTACCCATACTTTAATTCATCCGGAGAAAATCATTGGAATTGATATTTCAGATGGCATGCTAGCCATTGGAAGGCAAAAAATTGCCAAAAAAAAACTCAATGATATTATTACCCTACAAAACGGGGATAGCGCTAATCTGCCTTTCGAAAACGATTCTTTTCATGCAATCACCGTAGCATTTGGTGTTAGAAATTTTCAGTTATTAGATCAAGGAATGCGTGAAATGCTAAGGGTATTAAAGCCAGGCGGGAAGTTGGTGGTGTTGGAGTTTTCAAAACCAACAGCCCCTGTGATTAGCCAATTTTATCATCTTTACATGAATGTAATTACACCCAGTGTAGGAAAATTGTTCTCTAATAATAAAGCAGCTTATCAGTATTTGAACGATAGTGTTCAGGCCTTT
>VIKJ01000176.1 GCA_008080615.1 Chitinophagaceae bacterium
AAACTTTCGTTGATTGAGTGTGAAATCGATGAATAAATTTTCGGCTATTTCATAGGACGCCTGTAGCGTAATCAATAATGTATTGGCTAAATCTCCACTGCCTACTTGCAAAAAGTCGCCCCTTTGCCTTGTAGTGTAAGCCCGCAAAGGGTTTCCCCCCATATTCAATCCAAGCGAATCTAACCCTTGATCGGCATACATGATTCTTGCATTGAGGTATAATCTTTTCATAGGCTGGGCCTTAACCACCGCAATGTATTCTTGAAAATTTGCCCCCAATGGATGGGCAAATGGTTGGTTATAATTGGTCCAGTTGCTGCTACTGTCTAAATGAGAATAAGTAAATGGCCGGGCACGATTGCTTTCCAATTGCAGATCAACATTTTTAATGCCAAATACATCCACATATTTCAACCCAACTTGGTAAGCATATTTATTGTTCCAACTATTTTTATTGTTAAACAAAGTTTTGGTGAAAAACTCATCAAAATTAACCTGCCCATATAGTTGAAAACGCTTGGCAATATTGGCTTTAAAATCAATTCCCATCATCGTATTATCGGGGCTACCAATTTGCTGTTGACCGGGTACTAAAAATAAAATAGGATTCAAATACATAAAATCAAAATGGTCTCCCCTTCCAAACATCACCGCATCAAATATGCCCACGTTAAGCCATTTGGTGGCATTTACACTTAGGTGATTCATGCGAAAATATTTTCTGGGTAAATTCACTCCCCCATTGGCAATCCGTTGATTGGGGGCAATCAGTTCCATGAATAGATTTTCGTAATTCAATTTCCAAATGCGGGTATTCACTTTTACAAATAAACCGGTATTACTAAAATCACTTAAGAAAGTACTTCTAATTCCATTCCCAATAAAATTGCGATCGTAGCCAAATTGCATATCTAAAAACTTAGCTACTTTCCAACTTACAGAACCCCTCACTTCAGAATAATCATACCCGTCTACCACACCCAAAGGTTTGTAAAAACCCGCTCCAGGTATGGCTTTAAATGTTTTCACCCAACCCTGAACATATCGAGGGGCTCTCTCTTGATTATCGGTAAAATATAAGTCGAAACCAATTTTACTAGCAATTCTACCGCGTATATAAAAGCCTCGTGTATTTTGATAAACCGGCAAATCATATCCTTGCTCTTTACCATATTGTACATTAAGCAAAGGGCTTACCTGCAAATAAAAATCGGGATTATTTACTTCAATTAAATTACCCTTCGATTTAAAGAAATGGCGAAAAATGGTTTGTGGCTTACTTAAATCTGTTCTAGTAGTCCATTCTGCATATCTAGAAACTCTACTTGTTTCGTATATAACTTGCGGTTATAAGGCTTTATATGCGAAAAAAATAAATCAGGGTGTTTTGTTTTAATTTCAAGCCGTTCAATTAACCCATAGTCCTTCATTCCCATAGGAATAAAAGTAGATTGGGCGTTAATCAGCAAAGGACTGAGAAAAATAAAGGCGGAGCAGAGAGATTTAATAAATTGCATCATTATAGGATTATAGACTCAAATAATTGGCAACATGCAGCATACCATTATTAAAGATACGTGCATCATCAATGAAGGTCAAGAAATTTATGGTGATCTACTCATTAAAAATGACCGAATTGAAAAAATAGGTGGCAGTATTGATATCAAAGGAAGGGTAAACGAGATTGAAGGAACAGGAAATCATCTACTACCTGGTGTGATAGACGATCAGGTTCATTTTAGAGAGCCAGGCCTAACACATAAAGCCTCTATTTATTCTGAGGCAAGGGCAGCAGTTGCAGGGGGTACTACTTCTTTTATGGAAATGCCCAATACCAATCCACCTGCATTTACCATCAACTTATTAGAAGAAAAATATGCTAGAGCCAAGGAAAGTTCATTGGCCAATTACTCGTTTTTTATGGGCACTTCTAATGATAATTTAGAAGAAATATTAAAGGCCAATCAATTAAAAAAGGAAATCTGTGGATTAAAAATATTCATGGGTTCCTCTACAGGAAATTTATTGGTAGACAATCCGTTGGTTTTAGAAAAAGTATTCGGCAGTTCAGAATTATTGATTGCAACACATTGTGAAGATGAACCCATTTTCAGAGAAAATTTTGCCAATCTAAAGCGATTGAAACCCAACCTGGAAGCGGCTGATCATCCTATTATCCGCAATGAAGAAGTATGCTTTGAATCTTCTTTTAAAGCCATACAATATGCCAAAAGAAATGGAAGCAGATTGCATATTCTACACATTACAACCGAAAAGGAATTGCAGTTGTTTACCAATATGATTCCATTAAAAGACAAACGAATTACTGCAGAAGTATGCGTGCATCATCTACACTTTACAGCTAATGATTATGCAAGATTGGGCAATCAAATCAAATGCAACCCAGCCATTAAAGACCCGCATCATCGCGATGCACTTTGGAACGCATTATTAGACGATCGCCTAGATATAATTGCCACCGATCATGCACCCCACACATGGGAAGAAAAGCAAGAAGATTATGAACATGCACATGCAGGATTACCTTTGGTGCAACATTCCTTACAGCTGATGTTACATTACGTAAAAGAAGGAAAAATCAGCTTACCTAAATTGGTTCAAAAAATGAGCCATGCCCCTGCTGAATGCTTTCAAATAAAGGATAGAGGATATATTAGAGAGGGCTATTTTGCCGATTTAGTGATGGTAAACACCAACAAACCCAATACCATTTCTAAAGAAAATATTCACTACAAATGCAAATGGAGCCCCTTGGAAGGATTCACCGTACCAGCTACTATTGAATATACTTTTGTAAATGGTCATATAGTTTATGGAAAAGGGGTATTCGATGAATCTAAGTGGGGAGAAAGGCTTTTGTTCAATAGGCACTAAAATAATTTATGCTAGTAGATAAGGTAACGCTTAACGATTTGTCTATTTTTCACTCGGATGAAGAACAATCTGTATTTCATCATTTGAATTTTACCAATACCAATGGAGGAAGGGCTTACCTAAAGCATTTATTGGCTAATCCACTTCTATCTATAGAATCCATTGTTGATACTCAAATAACCATTGGTCATTTACAAACTGTTACTGAACAATGGCCAATGAATCCTAGCAATGGGAGTATCATGGTATTGGAAAAATTTTATGAAACACAAATAGATCATTATCCTACCGTTCCTGAAACATTCAATAGTTTATTCTACCAATATTTTCACAAATCAGATTATTCCCTAACCTTATTTACAGTACAACACAGCATTGACTTTTTAAAAGGGCTGCAATTAATTTCCAACCTAATCAGTACGAATGAGGAAGGAAAACAATTGACTAAAATTGCACAGCGCTTACAGCTTATTTTAAATAAAGAAACTATTCAAACCATGATTGGCAAGGATAGAAATAAGCTGAGTGCAACTGAAGTGCTTACTTACGCAAATTTTATCCGCTTCCACTTTAAATCCCAAGCATTTGAATTGTTTGAGCTGTACTATAAGTTAGACGCCTATTTAAGTTTAGCAAAAGCAGGTATTCATTATGGGCTTTGTTTTCCAACATTTAGCAATCAAGCTCAGCCATTTGTTGATGCGGATGGATTATACCACTTTATGTTGCATACCCCCATTGCTTATAAAGTAGATCTTTCAATCAATGCTAATTTTCTTTTTTTAACAGGAGCCAATATGGCTGGAAAGAGCACTTTCATTAAAGCCGCAGGAGTTGCTGTTTATTTGGCTCATATAG
>VIKJ01000177.1 GCA_008080615.1 Chitinophagaceae bacterium
ATGTACATTGGCATTTGACACATTGTGGTAGTTGGATATCTGAAAAGGAATTAAATTGGCAATTTTTTCGGAACAATTATCCTCTTTTTTGGATATTATGGGTGAATAAATCATGAGCTATTCAAATTTCGTTAAAAGCATTAAAAGTGTGCAAAATGGCAGCATGTTACAAATAATCCTAAACTTTAATTTGAAATTCATGTTCACTTCCAAGTTTTATCTCAATTTTATCAAATTTTCGGGATTAAAAAAAAATTTCAAATTTTCAAAAATTCAAATTTCAAAAATTGAATATGACTGCAATTTTAGATAAAACTGATGCAGAACTTGCTCAGATTGTCACAGACTGTAAAAATAATCATGATTTGGTTCCATTTGAACCATTTGACTTTAGTGGGAAGGATATCCCACTTGGGATTAAGAAATTTATAGGTGAGCTTGTTGTAAATAAGGTTAGAACAGCTCAGCAAATTAGTGATGATTCGAATTTATCATTAAGAACTGTCCAAAATTATGCCCATCGTATTAAGAATAAAATGGGCTTCTTTAATGTGGGTAATATCCCTATGCTAACAGATAATAACTTAGAATTCATTAAAAATAAATTATTTCCCAATGAAAATAATAATAATAATAATAACGAAAGAAATAAAGTTGTGTATTTAGATGTATTTAATGGTATTTTAAATAATGTAGCTTATGAAAATAAGCGATCTCTTAATATTATTAAAAATTCTGCAAAACCTATGTCTAGACCTACTGAGAATAAATACAGGGAGAAAATGGGAGCCAAAATTGGTGATGCTGAAATTAACACAGTGTCTCGATCAAAGGCAATTGCAGATGTTAGAAATGCATTATCGCATTATGTTATGCTCTTAACAATATTAGGCCCTGATTTTGGTTCTGGCCAAATTTATAACTTTGACCCAACAAACTTTGAAATTCAATTAGAGAAAGAAACACATAAAGTTGTTTATATTGGCAAAAGAAGACATTTAAAAGCTGTACCCAAAGAAGATCGATATTCAAATACAATGACATATTATATAAAGTACTATCTTTTAATCAATGGAGATGGTAATAGCGGAACACCTGTATTTGTTGTAGCTGATAAATCAATGAAAAAACATGCTTATGATGTATTTGAAATACCAGGATTGGGAATTGGAACTACTGGACTTGAAAAAGCATATGTTGTATTTTGCAAGAGTAGGAATGCCAATGCTGAATTTTATGAGTGGTATTATACTACAGTAGTTATTCCGTTTATTAATGCAACAAGACCAAAAAACAAACCTGCATACTTACAAATGGATGGAGAATATAAACAAATATTACCATTTAGCTATGAAAAAGTTTCTAAGGAGTTCAAAGACAATAATATTCATGTTGGTAAATCCGCAGCTGCAACAACGGAACGTAGTCAACCTGCAGATAGAGGCAGTATATTCAAATTGGCTAAGCTATTATTGCGATATGGTGTTGCATTATCAATGTATTATAGAAATGAAAATTTAATTGGGGCTTTAAATTCATTATTAACAAATCATTATGTGAATATTAAAGCCACCAAAAGAATGAAGTTTTCAAATGATCACACTAATAAATTGGTTAAGGGGTTGTTACTAATAAGATATGTGATGAATTCAAGTGTCAATATGAAGAATATTATCATTTCATGGGAAAAATCTGGTATATTCCCATTTTCATTTGAAATGGTGTTTAGTAATACTGAATTTGACACACCATTGACAATTGAGGAAGAAACTTATATGAGATCAACTCCAATCATGAACCAATTATGCAAGTACATGAGTGAACAAGGAGAGATTACTGAGGATCAGTTCAATGAATTAAGAATTGCAGGTGGTGGATCTTATCATTTCAAGGGTACTGGCAAACCAGCTATCAATAGAAGGAGAGCAATTATCTTAACACATCCAAATATTTATAATCAGTGGAAAGATCATGAACCAGCTAAAGATGAAGATGAAACAGACGATGAAGATGATAATGAGAATCATACTACGCCAATTGCACCTAAATTAGCTAAAAACCCAAAGAAACCAGCCAAACATCAAGCAATTGTGCCACAAGTCCAAGAAGTAGAACCTATTCCAAAGGTTTCATTAGGTGGTAGGCTACTTAAGAGAAAATCATCATCTATTTATGATTATTAAATTATTATTATTGAATTTTAGGTTTGAATTATATATTTAATTAATTGATTTTATTAAATCACAATTAAAATATTGTTTTTTGCTAATTTAATTGAATATTTTAATTTTTTGAAATTTTTGTTACCAATTATGTTAAATTAATTTGATTCCTGGCTTATATTTTTTGTTCAATATGATTTGTATTTGATATTTATTGACCATATTTATTGAAATTCCATTATTTGAAATCAAAATGCAAAAATTGTTTGATTTTACTATCTATTTAAAATTTATATGTATATAAAATTAAATTTAATACCAATTTAATTCCTTTTCAGATATCCAACTACCACAATGTGTCAAATGCCAATGTACAT
>VIKJ01000178.1 GCA_008080615.1 Chitinophagaceae bacterium
CACCACTTTTAAGTGGCTCACTTTGCCGGATTGGTGGCTCACTATTGTCGGAATATGCATTTATAATAGGGTACGGGATTTTTGGGTTCAATTTGAATACATTTATAATAATTCATTACGGCTGGCCCTAAATTTAAACCTGCTGATAATTTAGCTAATTGTTCTGCCCTGTTCAAGAAAAATTGAAATCCATTTTGTTGTGTGTAACCAATTTTTTCGTAGGCTTCTTTTAGGTAGGGGTCTAATTTTTGTAATTCTTTTTTTGCATCTGTATTACTAGGGTTAATCATGGTAGCAAAACCATAGTCGTCATATGCTGCTATATAATTATTTATTGCTTTTTGGCAAGCTCCTCTTTTTAAATAATAACTTTCATTATTGGTAGGATCTAAAAATATAGCTTCATTATAATCTTTAATAGCTAATTCATAAGATTTTATGTGATTATAATAATGCGCTCTTGTTCCATAATAAGAAGGCTGCATCTTGTATATTTCAATACATTTTGTGATAGCTGAAATTGCAGCAGCATTGTTGCCAGCATAGTAATAGATAAGCGATAAATATTCGTAAGACTCGGCATCTTTTGGATTTAATTGAACAGCTTTACTAAAATCAGCAGTTGCTCTAGTAGTATCTTTAAGAATAGAAACATAAAATATTCCTCTTTCTCCTATTGCGATTGGATTTTTTGGGTCTAATGATATTGCTTTATTGAAATTATTTAAAACATTTATTTTGTTTATTTCTTTTCCTGTTTCTATTAGCTTCATTCCTGCTCTAGCTGCATACAGGTAGGAGGAATCTGGTTGGTAATATTCGGCTGTTGTTTCAAAATTGATCATGGCTTCTTGAAATCTTTTTCTTCTGAATAATGATCGTGCATAATCATAGTTATTCTTAACATAGTAATACCCCTCCATTACTGATGCCTGATCTATATTATCAAAAGACCCTATTTTTTTTGCTTTTAAGTAAAATGTATCCGAAATCGCATAATTTTCAAGCGCTTCATTTTCATTGCCCCCAAAATTATTATGAACTAAATACTCTAAAAGGGTAATCTCCTTTGTTTTATTTACTTTTTTTACAATTGCAATAACACTGTCATAGCTAATTGGCTTAGTTTTAAGTATGTTTTCTTTTTGTTTATCATGATTAAATGCTATTAACTTTTGAGTCATTGAGTTAAATTCTGCATTAATTATAGAACCTAATTTCTTCTTTTCTTCTTCAGAAAGATTTTTATAAATTTCCTCTTGTTCTTTTGTTAATTGGGCAGTAATATTTCCTGTAAATATTAGGGCTATTAAAATGATCAGTATTATTTTCATAATTTTATTATTTTCTTTTTGTAAAGTATTATTATTGACAATGTTATAATTATATTTATAAGTACCATTATTGGGTACCAAAATATCATTAAAATAGTGTAACCATGTCTTTTACTAGCTTCTGATCCTATTAAATAATCAATTGAATTATAGGTAATATAATAGCTATGTAACATTAAATAAGGTACTATAAAACTTCCTATTATAACCAGCCATTTTACTGGTATTACTACTTTGTTTTTATATGATTTAATGATTAATTTAATATGAACACAAAAAAGTAGTATGCCACATATGATCATTATCCCAATTGGATCTATGGCAATGAGAATTTTTGTAAAAGTACCAATTGTTGGGATGTAATTAATTTCAAATAAGTCATTTGGAATTGAATTGAATTTCCAAGAATTATTTGCTCCCATTTTACCTTCCAATGGGTTACCTAAATTGGTGCTAATTTTATATGATTGATCATTTTGGATTACAGTAATTGATAAACTTCCAAATGATTTCCAATATTTTGCAGGTGCTAGAGAATATCTAAAGCTATATTCTTTAGTCCAGCTTGCATGATAGACCCATGCTTTGGCTGTATATTCTACTCTAATTTTATGTTCTCCTTTTTGTAGATATGTTTCAAAATATTTTAAATCTGATAAATTATATAAACTACTTTCATTATCCTTCCAGCGAATTTTGATAAAACGTATACTATCAATTAGTTCATTAAATGATTGGCTGAAATTGTTAAACAAATCTTCTTTTGGTTTTATTAAATAATTTGGAATATCTTTTATTAATACTAATTTGTTATCAACCCAAACAGTAAAATCAGATTCTATGTCTTTTGCTAAAAATAGCAATGGTATTTGACCACCTTCAACATCTGTTTTGATAGTGTATTCAACGGTATATTTTGCATTTTTAAAATTTGAATCAATGTTTACCAAAATATTTTCATGCAAAATTGATATGTCACTGCTTGAAAAACTACTTGCGTTTTTTGAGCCTTCTTTCATTGGCGAAGCCATATTTGCAAGGCAAATATTAGACACTATTGTAAGTAATATGAATAGTGCACCCCTAATTTTCATGATCTAAGTTATTGTATGGGTAACGCACATTTAGTGATATCTATCACATAAAAAATGCGGTAATAAGAAATTAATTTATTATTATTATGAATTGTGAAAGTAGTTGCT
>VIKJ01000010.1 GCA_008080615.1 Chitinophagaceae bacterium
ATTGTTCGTACACATTACCTACCGATTCATTGCGTGAAGCATTCCCTAATTTAAAAGTTACTCCAAATCATCATAAAGTTGCCAAACAATTTGCTTTTAGTGATAATTTTTATTGTGATAGTGATGCATCCATTCATGGACACCACTGGATGATGGGTGTAATTCCCAATGAATGGGTAGAAGCTAATTCGGATGTAAGTAAAACAACTAAACTATTTTCAAAAGCATCTGGTAGAAGATTTCCTGGTTCTACAGGTAGTATGGATCCAGAAGATTTTGGTGAGATAGGAGGTTTGTGGGAAGCTTTAGAAAGAAAAAAATTATCGTTTTATAATTTTGGCCAAGGAAACGAAACGGCACATGTACGAGAAGAATGGTTAGATACAGCAACAGGTGCTGCACATGGAGTAATGGTTCCAATGCAAAAAGCGTTATACAAAAATACAAGCCACAACTTTGCAGGCTATAATACGAATATACCCGATCAATTTAGAATGAATCAGTTTGAGGAAACGTTCACCGAAAAATGGATTTTAGGAAATGAAACAATGCCCTCATTGATTTCTGTAATGCTACCAAATGATCATGGGGCTAAAGTAAGGCCCGAAGATGGATACCCATTTCCACATTCATATATGGCCGATAATGATTTAGCTGTAGGCCGAATATTGCATTTTTTGTCTAGAACAAAATATTGGAAAAATATGCTGGTAATTATAACAGAAGATGATCCTCAGGGAGGAGTAGATCATATTGATGCACATCGTTCTATACTAATGATGGCTGGACCATATGTAAAGAAGAATTATGTTAGTAATACACATGCAAATTTTGGAGCAATTCTAAAAACCATTTATAATATCTTAAATGTGCCATATGTTAATCAATATGATGTAACAGCTAGCTTATTACAAGATTTCTTCACTAGTAAACCTGATTATACTCCATATACTTTAGAAAAATCTGATACCAGAATATTTGATGCAGATAAAGCCATGAAAAAATATAACCGTACTATAGATTGGCGAAAGATTCTTAAAGGGCCTGCTATGGATAATGAATTGGAAATGCGTGCCAATCATTATCTTCAACAAGGAGAGAAAGTGATTCAAAAACAAAAACAATAGTCTCTAGATGAAACAAATAATAACAACTTTATTACTCTTGTCTTTTTTACAACCTTTTGCACAATCGCTTTCGGATGTAGAAAAAAATAAAGTAGTACTGCCTAATGGTTGGGCATTAACCCCTGTAGGAAAAAGTTTACCCATAGGAGATCTTCCTTTGAATATGGCTGTTTCTACTGATAAAAAATTAATTGCTATAACCAATAATGGACAAGGAAAGCAATCTATACAATTAATTGATGCGGTAAATGATAAAGTATTAGACAATATTTCTATTGGCAAAAGTTGGGTTGGGCTTAAGTTTTCTTCGAATAACCGTTTTTTATATGCCTCAGGCGGAAATGATAATTGGATTTTGAAATATGAAATCATACAGCATAAATTAAAAACAGTAGACACAATAAAATTGGGTAAGCCATGGCCTAATAGAATTTCTCCTACAGGTATTGATATTAATGAGGCTGCTGGAATAATGTATGTAGTTACAAAAGATGATAAATGTTTGTATGAAGTAGATTTGAGAACAAAAAAAATAATTTATACAATCCCGCTTTATTCAGAGGCTTATAGCTGTTTACAATCTATTAATAAATCTGTATTATATATTTCTGCTTGGGGAAGCGGAAAAATTTTATTGTATAATACAAAAGCACATAAAATTGAAGACAGTATTGTAGTGGGGAGTAACCCGAATGATTTTTGTATTACTAAAAACGGCCAATTTTTATTTGTAGCCAATGCGAATGATAATAGTGTTTCTGTTGTTAATCTAAAAACAAAAAAAATTATTGAAACGCTAAGTACTTCATTATATGCTAATGCGCCCAGTGGTTCTACTACCAATGCTGTTTGTTTAAGTGAGAATGAACAAACACTTTATATTGCTAATGCTGATAATAATTGTATTTCTGTATTTGATGTTAGTGCAAAGGGAAAAAGTAAGAGTAAGGGATTTATTCCAGTAGGTTGGTATCCTACTTCGGTAAAAGTAATAGGTAAAAAATT
The DNA here is from genome assembly GCA_008080615.1 of Chitinophagaceae bacterium. Taxonomy (GTDB): domain Bacteria; phylum Bacteroidota; class Bacteroidia; order Chitinophagales; family Chitinophagaceae; genus Sediminibacterium. The sequence continues at coordinate 2,133 of VIKJ01000010.1, forward strand.
TTTTGTAACCAATGGAAAGGGCTATAGTTCATTGGCAAATCCATTTGGCCCAGATCCGTACAACAAGCGTATAAAGTTGGGTTTTCAAAAGGGAGATTCAGCTCAACCTATGGAAGTACAATATATAGGTGGTTTATTTAAAGGCACTTTAAGTATTATTCAGGAACCTTCAGAAAAACAATTGGCTGTTTATTCTAGAGCGGTATATAAAAATTCACCTTATACTAAGTTAAAGGAAACCGAAGCAGAAGGTGAAGTAGGAAATCCAATACCACTTAAATTAGGTGCTGCTTCACCAATTAAGTATGTATTTTATATAGTTAAAGAAAACAGAACCTATGATCAGGTTTTGGGAGATGTAAAAGAAGGTAATGGAGATGCTAGTTTGTGTTTATTTGGAGAAAAGGTAACACCCAACTTACATGCTATCGCAAAGGAGTTTGTTTTATTAGATAATTTTTATTGTGATGGGGAAGTGAGTGCAGATGGACATAATTGGAGTATGGGGGCATATGCTACAGATTATTTAGAAAAAACCTGGGTAAGTAGTTATGGGGGTAAGGGGGGTGACTATGATGCTGAAGGCAATAGGAGCATAGCGAATAATAAAAATGGATTTATTTGGGATCATGCTAAACGTGCTGGTATTAGTTACAGAACTTACGGAGAATTTGCAGATGATTATAAACCCAATATTCCTGTATTGAAAGATCATTTTTGCACCTATTACACTAGTTGGGATGAAAGTGTAAGAGATACAACCAGGGTTGGTCAATGGAAGCGAGATTTTGATTCATTGTTGGCTATTAATGCAGTACCGCAATTAAATACACTAAGAATAATTAATGATCATACAGAAGGGTTAAGATTGGGTAGACCCACACCCTTTGCCCATGTAGCAGATAATGACTTGGCTATAGGTATGTTTATTGAATATTTAAGCAATAGTAAAATTTGGAAAGAGAGTGCCGTATTTATTGTGGAAGATGATGCGCAGGATGGACCAGACCATGTAGATGCGCATAGAACTACTGCTTTTGTAGCTGGAGGTTTTGTAAAAAGAGGATTTGTAGATCATACAATGTATTCCACTACTTCTATGTTAAAAACTATTGAATTGATTTTAGGAATGCCTCCGATGAGTCAGTTTGATGCAGGTGCAACACCAATGTGGCGATCCTTTTCTAAAGAAGCCATTCATATACCTTTTAAATCTAGACCAGCACAAATAGATTTAAATGAAAAAAATCAAACCGAAAGTGTTTGGCAAAGAAAAAGTGAGTTATTTGATTTTTCAAAAGAAGATAGAATACAGGATAGAGAATTTACAGAAGTGATTTGGAAAGCAGTAAAGGGAATTGATGCAATAGTGCCAGCTCCTAAACGTGCAGCTTTTATTAAACTAAATAATTAAAAATTAAAACGAATGTATATGGAACAGGAAGAAATTATTGCTGAAGAAATTATTGATTTACTTCTTTCAAAAGGAGGTTCCGAGTATATAGGTGAACCATTAACCAAATTAGAGCATATGGTTCAAAGTGCTGTTCTTGCTGAGGAACAACAACTGCATGATATTGGGCATATTTGTGTAGATACTTCTGCAGAAAATGATATGGATGGATTTGGAGTTATTGATCATGAAGAAGCTGGGGCAGATTACTTATATGAAAGAGGTTTTTCTGAAAAAATCATTGATGCAGTTGCCAATCATGTACCTGCAAAGCGTTATTTATGTTATAAATATCCTGATTATAATGATGCACTATCTATAGCTAGTAAAAAAACACTTGAATTTCAAGGAGGGCCAATGACAGCCGAAGAAGCATTGGTTTTTGAGGAACTTACATACTTCAAAGATATTATTGCTTTAAGAAGAATTGATGAAATGGCTAAATTAGAAAATGTTCCTCTGCCAGAGAACTTAAACAAGTATAAGTTATTAATAATTGAACATCTAGGAAAAAAGTAAATATGATGAGAAATATTAAAATGGTGGTATTTGATATGGCAGGTACAACAGTAGATGAAGGTAATTTGGTTTATAAAACCTTGCATAAAACCTTAATTAGTAATGGTATTCATTGTACGTTAGCCGATGTATTAACTCAAGGAGCTGGAAAAGAAAAACGCAATGCCATTGTAGATATCATTAGTTTTTTAAATGCTCCCATTACAATTGAAGCTATTGATCAAATTTTCATACAATTTTTACAAGAATTAGCCGAAGCTTATAGGAATACAATCGTTTTTCCGCAAAAAAACGCTGAATCATTATTTGAAATATTGCATCAAAAAAATATACTGATTGTTTTAAATACAGGGTATGACTCAGTTACTGCCCATTCTTTATTGGCAAAGTTAAATTGGGAAATTGGAGTTACTATTGATTATTTGGTAACTGCTTCAGATGTTATCAATGGAAGGCCTAATCCTGATATGATTCTTTTGGCCATGAAGCAATTTGAAATTTCAGATCCTTCTACAGTTGCAAAAGTGGGCGACTCAATTATTGATATTGAAGAAGGTAAGAATGCCAACTGCGGTTTAGTTGTAGGTATTACTACAGGAGCACATAATACCAAGCAACTGGCTTCTGCCGAGCCTGATTTTATTATTGATAATCTAGAAGAATTGCTTTCTTATATTCAATAAATAGGTATGCAACAAAATTTAGCTGTGAATCCATATCTTAATTTTAGTAGTAAGCTCAAAAGCTCTTCTTTAGTATTTGTTATTTATGTTTCATTTGCAGCATTTGTAGCTTATTCTTGTATGTATGGATTTCGAAAGCCCTATACTGTTGGATTATACCCTTCATTGTTTTATATGGGTATTTCATATAAAGTATGTTTGGTAATTGCCCAGGTAGTAGGTTATATGATTAGTAAATTTTATGGTATCCGTTTTATTTCGGGTATGCTACCTCAAAATAGAATCCGTTATATTCTTTATTTTATTGGTATTGCATGGTTGTCTTTATTATTATTTGCGTTGATCCCACCTCCATATAATATAATTTGTATGTTTTTAAATGGCCTTCCATTGGGGATGATTTTTGGACTTATATTTGGTTTTTTAGAAGGCAGAAAAACAACTGAAATCATGGGAGCTTTTTTGGCTACAAGTTTCATTTTCGCTTCTGGTTTAGCCAAAACAATGGGAAAGTGGGTATTGTTAAAATTAGAAGTTTCAGAAATGTGGATGCCTTTTGTTGCGGGAGCTTTTTTTATACTTCCATTATTCTTATCTGTTTGGATGCTTCATCAAATACCACCTCCATCAACAGCTGATGTAGCATTACGAAGTAAAAGATTACCCATGACAAAAACCGAGCGAAAATTATTTCTTAAACAATTTGGATTTGCAATTACACCTGTAATTACGAGTTATGCCATTTTTACCATAGTGCGTGATTTTTGTGAAGATTTCGCCAATGAATTATGGATTGAAACAGGCTATCAAGATATTTCTATATTTGCCCAAACCAGTACCATTATGTCTATAATTGTACTGATTATTATTGGTTCTTTTTTTGTTATTAAAAGTAATTATCGTGCTTTTATTGCTACACATTATTTAATTATTTTTGGTATTTTTTTAGCTGTTATTGCAACTGCATTTTTTCAACTTCAATTTATTTCACCCCTTGTTTGGATGATTACCGCCACTACAGGATTGTATCTTTCTTATTTGCCCTTTAACTGTATTTATTTTGAACGAATGCTTTCTACCTATCAATTAAAGGCCAATGTAGGCTTTGTAATGTATATAGCGGATGCATTTGGCTATTTAGGTACTGTTTTAGTTTTATTGATAAAAGAGTTTCTACATTTTAAGATAAGTTGGGTAGATTTTTTCAGTTTTCTTTTTTATGGGGCGGGTATTATAGGAATCTTATTGGTATTATTTGCACTAAATATTCATAAAAAAATCTATTCAACAATTAATACTACAACATAAATTATATGGCAAATAAAGCAATTGTAATTGGAGCTGGCATTGTTGGTTTAGCAACTGCTAGGGCACTGAGTTTAAAAGGGTATACTGTTACTGTTATTGAAAGAACAGACAAAGCTGTTGGTGCTTCCATTAGAAACTTTGGAATGGTTTGGCCAATAGGACAGCCAGCTGGAGAATTATACAATCGTGCTTTGCGTAGTAAAGAAATTTGGAAAGAAGCTGCACAATATGTAGGAATCAATTACAATGAGTGTGGAAGTTTACATACAGCTTATTTTAATGATGAATGGATTGTTTTACAAGAATTGTATGAAATTTTTAAAGCTGAAGGACGAAGTGTTACACTTTTAAACCCTGCTGCAATCATTGCCAAGTATCCTGCAGTAAACCCTGCTGGTTTAATTGGTGGATTATTTAGTGATTCTGAGATGATTGTAGATCCGCGTGCAGCAATAGCAGGAATACCCACTTATTTAACGGAGGTTTTAAAGGTTCAATTTATATGGGGTAAGTGTGTTACTGCTGTAGAATTGAATAAAGTGTATATGGGAAAAGAGTCATTGGAGGCCGATCTTATTTTTATTTGTAATGGTGCTGATTTTGAAACCCTTTATCCTGAATTATTTAATAAAATGGATATTACCAAATGTAAGCTGCAAATGATGCGTTTTAAAAGCAGTACGAACAATTTTGATTTAGGGGTATCACTATGTGGAGGATTGTCATTAATACATTATTCAAGCTTTAAAGCAGCATCTTCATTAGCTATTTTAAAAAATAGGTATGAAACCGAGATGCCTGAATATGTAAACAATGGAATACATGTAATGGTATCTCAAAATAATGGGGGCGAGTTAACAGTAGGCGACTCTCATGAGTATGGGTTAACCCATGATCCATTTGATCGAACACATATTAATGAGTTGATTCTAAATTACCTGAAACAGTTTGCTCTTACCAATGATTGGCAACTATTTCAAAGTTGGAATGGTATCTATCCTAAAATGACCAATGGTGAAAACCATATCTTCCTTAATCCACACAATAATATATACATATTAAACGGGCTAGGAGGTGCAGGTATGACCCTTAGTTTTGGTTTGGCAGAAGAAATTATTGATAAAATTTAAAACCACTGATTAAATACATAAAGTTGAATTGTTTTTTCAACCGGATCAATTTTAAGTACACTTGCTACTGCTCCACTTTTTGTAACCAAGCTTTTTAGTAAAGCATTTCCTTTAGTAATTTCATTTTTTATAAGAAATCCATTTTTGTTTATTGCTTCTATTTCTTCAGTTATAGCAACTAATATTGTACCGTTGGCATAATCCCATCTCTTCGAATCAAATGTAGCTGCGTAAGTAAGGGAAGTAGGGTCTTTCTTATCTCTAAATAATAAAATATTAGCCCACTTAAGCTTTTTACTACACTCATAGTAAATATTGTCTCCATCCTCACTGGTTTTTTTGCCAATTGAATTAAAAAAATCATCTGCTGATGAAAGAATTAGCTGCTTAAACTCGTGAGCAATACTATCTTTTACAGTTGATTTTTGTGCATTTATGCTTATAAATGAATTTAAACATAGAAAGAGAGTAATACATTTTTTCATTGTAATTTTTTATTTTGGAGTTTTTCTATAAGAGACTGATTTATAGTACTTAACAATACAAAAATAACATTATATTCTATTCCCCTTTTGACTTTTGAACGATACAATACAATTTAATGATTTTCATAATCATTTTTTTTGACGTAAATAGAGTGAATCATATAACTAAAGTCTTATTTGTGTAAGTATCAGCCCATTTATTGCACTGAACTTTATGTAAGTGATTATGCAAAGGCTTTTTTTTAAAACATGACTAATGTCATAAAACTGTCTGATGCTTGACATTTTCTGCTGTATTTATTAACCCAACCTTTGTAAAGTCATAAAGTATTAACAATAAATAGTTATATATGAAAACCACACTAACATTTTTCTTTTTGTATCCTTTAGCCTTCTTTTTGTTTATTGCACAAAGAATGCGCAGGTTGTATTACCTTCTACACCTGCCAGTACCAATGAACTAGTATCGTATAAAACAGCAACAGCTCCTACAATTGATGGAACTATTGATGCAGTATGGGACAACGCTCAATTGATTAATCTTACTGCCGTAGTTCCTGATCCAGGTAATAACCTCTTCAGTGGCTATATAGGAGATACTTATACCGGAACGCTTAAGTCTATGTACGATGGTACTAGTATTTATTTCTTAGCAGAAATAAAAGACAATAGCAAAAATGTTAAATCTACACCTTGGTATTTTAATACAGTTACCAATCTTTGGGCTAGAGAGCCTATTTCTAAGCAGTTTGATGCAAGTGGGGTTCTTGTTAGAGAAGGATTTGGAGAAGACAAGTTTTCCATGCTATGGAATGTAGATAATTCTACTGCAAAATTCAATACACAAACATGTTATGCTTCTTGCCATGTATTTACACCTTATTTAAATTATGCGGTTACACCAGCAGCAATGGTTTCTAATGCAGGTAGTGGTAATCACTATACAAATGGCGTAAATGAAAAAATTGATATGTGGTGGTTACACCCTAACAGAGGTTTTGCTTATGGTAAAATGGATGATAACTATCAAGATTGGGCTGGTGGACCACAGGTTACAAGTTTAGTTGGCGGTAACGGTAATGGTCGTCACTTTGATGATTTAGTGCCTACAACTCCTTCTACAACATGGCCTTTTCGCCCTGGGTACACAGCCGATGCAACACAAGGTTCTACAGCCAATACCCAAAATCTTAAATTAGATGGAACTGGCATATCTGTAGCAGTACCAAAATGGATTATTCCTAATTCTGCAGCCGATTTCATTAAAGTAGCTGATACATTAGCTGGAGGAACAGCAGTTTTAGTAACTGGGGTAAGTTCTACTGGTGTATTAACATATGCTGGAGGTTCTTTAGATCCTAAAGTTGGAACCGATTATCAAAGATTAAGTACTTCTGCTACTTCATTAAATGGAGCAAAATGTATACCAGGTAACATTATTTCACCGGTTCTTAGTGGTCGTGCTGATATCAGTATTGGTGCAATACATACAGGTACTAGCTGGGTTTACGAGTTTAAACGTGCCATTAAAACTGGAGATGTGTTAAAGCAAGACGTAGACTTTACAGGGCTTGCAGACTATTCTTTTGGAGTAGCATTCTGGAATAGCAACAATAACCAACACGCTATTCAGCCTGGTTTGTTGCTTAAATTTCAAAAATAGGTAACTGACTGTTTTACAATAAAACGAAACGAAATGTTTAAGAAAAAAACAGCAATATTATTTGGGATGGTTACTACCATAGTCATTATCCTAATAAGTTGCAATAAAACAGTAACAATAGTTGTGAATCCAGGTAGCTCCATTACCACTGAAATGAGTTTTGCAAAAGACATTATACCCATTTTTGAAAAAAGTTGTATAGCTAGCGGATGTCATAATACTGGAGGGAAAGCCCCCAATTTAACTACTGCCAATGCATTTTCGGCTTTAACAGTGGGCAATTATTTAAAAGCTGGTGATCCGGATAATAGTTTATTGATGTTGTGGATGAATGGGAAAAAATCTCCTGCAATGCCAATTGGATCAGGGCCAGATCAAAACATCAATGCTAAAATTTATGCATGGATTAAGCAAGGCGCCAAAAACAATTAAATCAATTACAATGAAAAAAAGAAATATACAACAGCTGTTAATCCGAATCAGATTGTTCATTATTCTGGCTACTTGCGCAGCAATAACTACAACTAGTTTGATGGCTCAGGATTCTACTTCAACGCCAGCAGCTAAAAAAGTATCCGTTGTTAAAAACACCTTTGGTGGTAATAATTTAATTGATAATCAAACTGTAATGGTACCCATTAAAGGAACTTTTGAGTTTGATATCAATCACCGTTTTGGTACTACCGATAAGGGCTTCAAAGATTTATTCGGATTATTTAGCACAGCAAACACTCGATTAGGATTTTATTATGTTCCTGTGAAAGATGTTCAAGTAGGTTTTGGTGCAAATAATTACAATATGATTGTTGATTTTAATTTGAAGTTTGCCATTCTAAAACAAAATACAGATAATAGTATGCCTGTTTCTGTAACTTATTATGGAAACGCAGCAATGGATACCAGGGCTAAAAATTCAGCTTTGCCGATAGTAAATACATCAGATCGGTTTAGTTATTTTAATCAAATCATGGTAGCTAGAAAAGTTACAGAAGCACTTTCTGTTCAGGCGTCTTTTAACTATACTCATTTTAATAATGTAGATGGTTATTATGATAAAACTGATCCTACTTTGATCCTACCTACATTGAATAACGATCATTTGTCTTATTCTTTAAGTGCACGTTATAAAATTGCTCCAAAAACAGCTATCATGTTTAACTATGATCAGCCGTTAACACAACATCCGCTCAATAATCCCCGTCCTAATTTAAGTTTAGGATTAGATATGAACTCTAGTGGTCACGGATTTCAGGTGTTCTTTGGTAATTATGGATATACTCTTCCACAATACAACCACATGTTTAATCAAAATGATTACACAGCAGGTCAATATGTGATAGGATTTAATATTACCAGATTATGGAATTTTTAAACCAGTATTCTAATGGAAAATAATAACCATAAAGACAGAAGCCGTAGAGGCTTTCTGTCTTTATTGGTACCTAAGAAAGGTGCCACTGATTTAAATGAAAATCTGGATAAACCAGAAATGGTTAAAATGTTAACAGCTGATGGTAAACTAGTGCAAATTGAAAAATCTGTATTAGAAGCTGCTACCAAAAAACAGAAATCTACCAATCAAGAAATTTTTCAGTGGATGAACAACCCTTCCAAAGAAAGCAATACTTGACCCCAACTTAAATTAGTAAAATGAAAGAAGAAGTAACGAATGACAATAGTAGGCGAGATTTTTTAAAAACCGCTGCTATTGCAGGAATTGCAACTGCTACTTGTGGAAGTTTAGCTTGTGGTTGCTCTTCTCCAAAATCTGTAGAACCTAATTTGGGCAAAGTTAAATTGCTCTCACCAGATGGTGAGATTGTTGAAATTGATTCTGCCTATTTAAATCATCAAGAACATATGGCCATTGTTTCTAAATTAGAAGCAAGAGAGGGAATGGCAGGAAAGAAATTCGTGATGGTTGTAGATCTTTCGCGTTGTAAAAATGCGAGGAAATGTGTAACTGCATGTCAAAAATGGCATTATAGACCCGAAGAAACAGAGTGGCTTACAGTTAAGCTGATGAAAGACAGCGATAAATCGGCCCCTTATTGGTTTCCGAAGCAATGCTTTCATTGCGACAATCCTCCTTGTGTAAAAGTTTGCCCTGTAGATGCAACATTTAAAAGACAGGATGGTCTTGTGTTGATTGATAATGAACGTTGTATAGGTTGTAAGTTTTGTATGGCAGCATGTCCATATTCTACAAGAGTTTTTAACTGGGCAGAACCAGAAGTGATTCCTGCAATTGCCAACTTGCAATATTCTCCTGAAACTGGAATACCAGCAAAAATTGGAACTGTTGAAAAATGTGATTTTTGTCCTGATCGTTCTCGCGAAGGATTGCTTCCACCTTGTGTAGAAGCTTGCCCAAATGGGGTATTCTATTTTGGAGATGAAAATGAAGACACTGTATCCAATGGTGATGAAACAGTAAGTTTTTCACAATTAATTAAAGACAGGGCGGCTTATAGATTTCAAGAAGAGTTAGGCACCAAGCCAAGGGTTTATTATTTACCACCAAAAGACCGTCAGTTCCCTGTTGAAAGAGGCTATGAAAATTTACCTGATAAATTAAAAGAAAGGTTTAAAGATGTAATGGAAGGAACTAGCGAATAGAATCTTGCCTTTAAACATTTTCAATTAACAACGAACATTCACTATTATGGAACTCAATCAATATCAAAAAGAACTTTTTGAAAAGCAACGCCCTGTAATAGAAGTCTATGGTAAAAAAACTTGGGGTTGGACTCTTTTCTTTTTACTTTGGATTATTGCTGGTGGATATGCTTTGTACCTGCAGGTTGCAGACGGGCATATTGTTACTGGAATGAGGGATAATGTAGTTTGGGGATTGTATATTGCTAATTTCATTTTCTTTATAGGAGTAAGTTATGCAGGAGCAGTCATATCAGGGTTATTACATATTCTAAATGTTGAATGGAGAAAACCCATCATTAGAATTGCTGAAATGATTACGGTGATAGCTACAATGATAGGGCCTATATATATATTACTTTGCGTTGGCCGTTTAGATAGGCTTCATCATTTGTTTATTTATCCACGGCTTCAGTCTCCTATTACATGGGATGTTTTGGCTATCAGTACATATTTTACCGGTAGCGTTATTTTTCTATACCTGGCATTGATAAAAGACTTTGCTATTTATAGAGATTTGAAATTGAATATTCCTAAATGGAAACACAATCTCTACAGAATACTAGCAATAGGTTATAGAGGAACACCCAGCCAAAAAAGGCATATTAAAATTTCTACCGACTTAATGGCCATCATGATTATACCGCTTGCCATTATAGTACACTCTGTATTGTCTTGGATATTTGGTATGACACTAAGACCAGGTTGGCATAGTTCTATCTTTGGACCTTATTTTGTTCTTGCTGCTATTTATTCTGGAACAGGCGTATTGATTATGGCCATGTGGGTATATCGGAAAATGTATAAACTAGATAGCCTTTTAACTGACAAACATTTTGTTTATCTAGGCTATATCATGATGGTATTGGGAGCAGCTTACGGGTATTTCACTTTTTCTGAATACTTAACAGCTTGGTTTGGTTCTGCAAAATGGGATAATGAAGTAATTGAAAAACTATTTACGCTTAAATATTATGGTGGATGGTTTTTGTTTACAAATGTTGCAGGAATAATACTGCCCGTATTAACTGTTGCCATTCCATTTACAAGAAAGCCAAACTTTATTGCATTTGCCTCCTTATTCATGGTACTTGCACTTTGGGTTAAGCGTTATCTCATTATTGTGCCTACGTTGGAATCAACACTACTTCCAATGCAAGATACAAGAGCCGAATATGTGAAATACTCTGCTACTTGGGTTGAGTGGGCTTTAACTTTTGCGGGTATCGCTACCTTCTTTTTACTATTTACTCTCTTGTCTAAATTCATCACGATTATTCCAATTTCTGAATTCTCTAATAAAGAAAATGGGTTAGATCAACAGGATACAGAAAAAGTAAAAGACACTGATTAGTAGGCTTAAATATTTTTTATGAAAAATACTTTAATAAAATCTTTTAATAAATATCTATTCTTACTTTTTGCAAGTTTTCTACTTGTTGTACAGCTAAATGCACAAACAGATAGCACCACTGAAAAAGTAGAAGAAGTAGTTGAAGCTCCTTCGCTTATTGCCCCTTCACTCGAATTGATTATTGTTCAAAAAGGTGATCGGTCAATTGATTGCAAAGTAAAAATGCAAGCCAAAGTAAAAGGAACTTTCTATAAACTTCCACTTTTAAAAGTAAGTATCAATTTAGTAACTCCTACTGAAACGAAGCAGTTGGGTTTTGCAATTACCGACAGAAATGGTAAGGTAACTTTTAATGTAAAAGGTGATTTAGTTGTGCCTGATGCAGAAGGTAAAGTAACATTGAAAGCATTGTATGCAGGAAGTAAGCAAACAGACCCTGCTGAAGCGGAGGTTTCATTTAAAAGAGGACTTTTAGTAATAACACCTGTGGTAGTTGATTCAACGTATAGTGTACAAGCTAAACTAATAGATATAAGTACAGGAGTAGAAACGCCAGTACCAGAAGCGGCAATTGGTTTATTTGTAAAAAGAACTTTTAATCCATTAAAAATTGGCGAAGGAACTACAGACGCAAATGGAGAGATTAGTATAGAAGTACCCAAACAATTGCCTGGTGATGCCAATAAAAACATCACATTAATTGTTAAACTTGATGAAAATGAATTGTACGGGAATTTAGAAGCATCTGTTATAAAAGCATGGGGAACATCTGTTTCGGATGCCAATGTTCGAGCTCCAAGGGCACTTTGGAGCAGTAGACCACCTCTATGGATGATTATAACTTTTTCTTTATTGATGACAATTGTGTGGGGACATTATATTGTAATTATATATGAGTTAATAAGACTAAGAAAAGAAGAACCACATACGGCAATAATTTCGTAACTTAAGATAGTTTTAAATTTTAAAATCTAGAAAAATGAAAATGAATTTAATGATTATGGGTGCAGGGTTGATGGTAGTTGCTTCGCTTGCATTTACAAATGCCAATTATCAGCCTAAGCCTTGGCCTGTTCCTGATGCACAAAAAAATAAAGCCAATCCTTTAAAAGGTGACGCAAGTTCTATTGCAGTTGGTAAAACTTTGTACAATACACATTGCAAATCTTGCCATGGTACTAAAGGAAAGGGAGATGGATCTAAGGCAGCACAATTAGATACCGAGTGTGGTGACTTTACAAGTTCTGCATTTCAAGCACAAACAGATGGAGCAATGTTTTACAAAACTTTCGAAGGAAGAAAGGATATGCCTTCTTTCAAGAAAAAAATTCCAGAAGCTGACGAAATTTGGTCTATTGTAAACTATATGAGAACACTTAAATAATCGATTTTTCAATTTATTTATTAGCATAGGCTAATCCATTTGAAAACTAAAGACCTCATTCATGAGGTCTTTTTTTATGGAATCAATAAATTCAATATCTTTTACTTTCAATATTGCTTGCTATGAATAAAAAATTAGCCCTTTGGAGTATTACAGTAGGTTTAGGTGGTTTCCTTTTTGGATTAGACGTAGCTGTTATTTCCGGTGCAGAACAAGCCATACAAAAATTATGGAATTTAACCGATTGGATGCACGGAACAGCCATTGCAATGGCATTGTACGGAACTGCATTTGGTGCAGCATTGGGTAATATTCCCGCCAATAAAATAGGACGGAAAAAAACATTAATCTGGATTGGTATTTTATTCTTTATAACTTCCATTGGTGCTGCCGTTTCTACCAATGTAATGGTGTTTATGGTATTTAGGTTTGTTAGTGGATTAAGTATTGGAGCTTCTTCGGTGGTTGCACCTGTTTATATCTCTGAAATTGCACCACCTAAGTTTCGTGGCCGAATGGTTATTTCCTTTCAGTTAAATGTGGTTGCAGGTATTCTAATTGCTTATTTCTCTAATTATTTATTACAAGGGGTAGGTGGTAGCAATGATTGGCGTTGGATGCTTGGTGTGGTAGCTATTCCCTCTTTAGTATTTTCATTATTGATGTTGGTTACTCCAGAAACACCTAGGTGGTTGGTACTATTTAAACATGATGATGCTGAAGCCAAAAGAGTATTGGAACTTACGGGAGAAGATGCAACAAAAGTAATTGCGGATATCAAGGCATCTGTAAGTAATGGGAAGCATACTGAATCATTATTTAATAAAAAATTTCTACGGCCATTATTATTGGCTTTTTTAATTGCATTCTTTAATCAACTCTCTGGAATCAATGCCATTATTTATTTTGCGCCCAAAGTATTTCAGATGGCGGGTATTGAAAGAAGCGGTGCTTTACTTTCTACCATCGGTATTGGTGTTATCAATTTAATGTTTACCATTTTTGGTTGGTACTTAATTGATCGCTTTGGAAGAAGGGTATTGATGTATATTGGTTCTATTGGGTATATTTTTTCTCTCACTATGATAGCAGTATCTTTTAATGGCACAGATCATAGCAT
>VIKJ01000179.1:0-1489 GCA_008080615.1 Chitinophagaceae bacterium
CATTTTTCGCATTATTACCACCACACACCCTACATTAAAAACAAGGGGATATGAAATCTTTAAAAATGGAGAACATCTTTTCCTACATTTTTCTGGAAGTGGATTATTATATGAATTACAAAAAAGTCAGGACAGTTTACTCGTATTTAAACGAATTGATGATACCGAGGATTTTAACTATAACATTGAAGCATTTGTATTTACTCAAAAAAATAATATCTATAACATGGGTGGATATGGTTTCTGGAAATCTACTGGCACCCTAAGAAAATACAATATCAAAGACAAAGAATGGGATGCCGATCCTATTAAAGAAGAAATTCACATTCCTTTTAACAAAGAACTATGCTGGTTCAATCCCAATACTGAACATTTATTTATACCTTATCAGCAAATCATCAATAGCGGCATTAAAGAAAACTCAGATCAGGGCACATTTGACAAACACGTATATCAATTCGATTTGGCCAGCAAAACATGGGAGAAATTAGGCAATACCGATGAGGAATTTTTAACAACCATTTCTAAAGCTGAATTTAAACTTCCTACTAGCAATGGCCATTTAGTATGTTATAACGGCAAAGTATACCATATTAATTACGAAGAAAATACCATTTTGGAATATTCAAATCCTTCATTTGCACAAACAATGCAAAGGATAAATGACTTTCATTTAAAATATTATCTTAATGGAACCATTTACTACTTAAACGGACAAACCTGGCATTACGATTCATTAAAAGTACCCATTGCTAAATTTGAGAAAACGAGTATTAAGGTTTGGCATAAAAAGAATCGGTTCCTTTTTTTTGGCATTATCCCCATTGTTTTACTCGCTGCAGCTGGTGCAAGAAAAAGATCGGATAAAAATTCTACTAAAAATCAGCTAGAAACCAATACATATAAGGACTCAAGCGATATGAATCCTACAGGAATCAATGCAAAAATTAGGTTTAATGAAACGGAAAAGCAGTTATTGAAATTGATGCTAGAAAGAACCAAGAAGAGTAATACTACTACAATTGCTGAAATCAATTACGTATTAGGAATAAAAGATAAAAATATTGGTTTGCAGAAAAAAGTAAGAAGCGATATCATGAACAGTATCAATGAAAAATTCAGCTTTTTAAATGAAGTCAACACTCAACTAATTGGCAATATCAGAAGCGCTTCAGACAAGCGATTCTTTGAATATTTTATTGAACATAGCAATATTACTTTATTAGAATTGATGTTAGAGGAAAGTGATGTATAATTAAATGATCTCCCCTTTCCATAATTTTTCTAGAAATATTTTCCAGGGCATCACTGTTACGTCACCCATTTTGCGTTCAAGTGGATCATTGCTTACTACAATAAGCTTTTTTACTTTATATTCTTCGGAGAAGCTTTTGAGTCCTTTGATATGGCGAGATTGAATATTGTCAGATCCTTTTACTTCAACTGCTACTTCGTGGTCTCCTAATATAAAGTCTACTTCTATTTGTGA
>VIKJ01000179.1:1499-4017 GCA_008080615.1 Chitinophagaceae bacterium
ATTTGTGATGTTGTTCTCCAATAAGATATAGGATAATTTTTATCGGTATAATTGCTATGAGCGTACAATTCTTGATAAATGAAGTGTTCAAACGCGTTTCCAAAAGCTTCACTTCCAATTTCAATTTTACCCCGCTTGAGTAAGTTGTTTGCAATACCGATATCAAAGTAATAAAATTTTGGAGCCAAGATTACTCTTCGTTTTGGCTTTTTTTGAAATGCAGGTACAAAACGACCAATCAATGTATCCACCAAAATTTGAAAATAGTCTTTTACAGTATGATAGCTTACCCCACATTCAGATGCAATATTAGAATAGTTAACCATTTCGCCATTTGAAAATGCTGCTGCCTCTATAAATTGAGTAAATGCATTGATATTCCTGATTTTAGCTTCGGCTATAATTTCGTCTGTTAAGTAGTTACCAATATATGCATCAATTAATTTTTTAGGATTGTCTGCCAGATAATGCCTTGGCAGTAATCCATTGTTCAATGCCTTGGTTAAATCAAAATCAGGAATTTCTGATTGTATCAATGGGTATAATTCGTACCTAAGTGCCCTACCACCTAATAAGTTTGAACCAGCTCTTATAATTTTCCTAGGACTAGACCCACTTAAAATAAATTGAATTTGATGATTCACCATCAGCCAATGAATTTCATCTAGTAACTCAGGGATTTTTTGAATTTCGTCTACAATCACTATTTCATCCAATTCGCTGGCCAATATGGTTTCCCTAAATTGAGCAGGTTGTGTTTGATATCTTCTGTAAACATCAGATTTAAGTAGATCGAACCAAATAGCATTGGGGAAAAGGGATTTCAGCAAGGTGCTTTTTCCTGTTTGACGAGCGCCCCACAAAAACAGGCTTTCTTTACCTGAACCTGCAAAAATTTGCTTTCTTGTGAACATGAGAAGTCTGTTAATATTCAATATTACATGATAATTAGCAGTAGTACTTCTAATTATCATGATATTTAGAAGTTAAAAATAACACTATTCTCAATCTTTCTCAAACTTTTTCTTAATGTATTCAATCACGGAAGGGTCTTCCAGCCCTTCCATATCACTCAGTTCTAGTTCAAGTGCCTTGGTGCTCAATTGAATTTCTAATAAGGAAAGCGCCAATGAAGATGCAAATACGAATAAGCTGAAGGCGAAAATCCAATGGGCCATGATCATCCATTCAATATATATAAAGTACATACATAGGATGCTACTTAAAAAAGTAAGCACGCCCAAAGCTTGCATATTTTTTATCAGCTTTAAGCGATAGCGTAAATTTTTTATCTGGCCATGCAAAATATGGTCATGGGCAGTTGAATCAAATTTATCGTGCAATGTTCTAACCCTGCTACTTAATGCCAAAAATCGATTGGTATACGCCAACATAATTAAGCTAATGGCAGGAAAAAGTAATGCGGGAGTATTGATGGTAATGTCCATAGTACAATGATTAAATGCAAGTTAGTTCTAAACTACAAAGTAAATACTAAAAATGAAAACTCCCCGTCCACAGACAGGGAGCTTCATATCACTTGCTTGCATTTAGTGAATCAGACGTCACGGACGGATTCGAACCGACGTTGAAGGTTTTGCAGACCTCTGCCGTGCCACTCGGCCACGCGACTATATTTTACGTATACGTATACAAGCGTGATACGTACTGCTGTTGAATGGTTTTATAGTAAATTAATATGATTGCTAAAATGAATAAAATGAGCAATAAGAGCGGGGCAGAAGGAATAAAACTAAAAATAAAAATTCCAACCAACCCTAATCGAGCAAAATCTAAATTAAATACCCAACGCTTTTGTTCTAGCATTGCACCTGTGCTAATCACACTAAAAACAATGAATGCGGCAGCAATACCCAATTGTATTGGCTTCAAATAAAATTCAAACAATACAACAGTAAAAAGTAATAATAAAGTAAAACAAGTTTGCGCCAAAATGAATTGCCTTAACCAACGCGTTTGTTCTCCTTGTTGATTCCTACTCAGCAATTTTCTTTCTAGATAAGGTCGAATGCGATGGTCTATTTGATCGGGCCTGCCAAAAAGTACTAGCCATTTATTCTTGAATCCACTTGCTTGTTTAAATGCAAAAGCCATCTCTAGCATAAAATGGAAATGTTGCCATAAAAAACTATGACTGTTTAAAGGTGTGGTTAATCCATATACCGGAGCTTCTTTCTCCTCGGCATAAGTGCCAAATAACTTGTCCCAAATGATCAATACATCTCCATAATTCTTATCTAAATACGCCAGATTGCTACTATGATGAACGCGGTGATGAGAAGGAGTAACAAAAACAAATTCCAACCAGCCCAGTTTTCCAATCAATTGCGTATGCGTAAAAAATGGATAAGCCCCATGTATCAATAATAAAATAGTAATCATTTTAGGATCAAACCCAATCAATGGCAATACCGACCAAAACAAACCCCTTGCAATCGCTTGAAAAATGGTGATGCGTGCAGATACCGTAAAATTATAATCCTCACTTTGATGATGT
>VIKJ01000180.1:0-2504 GCA_008080615.1 Chitinophagaceae bacterium
ATTGAAACATGTATAATGCAAGCATTTAATTAGATGTGATATTTATACGTTAAATTGTATACTGCAACCAATCACCACTAAATCATTCATTATGAAAAAAATGCTCATCAGTTTACTTGCAATTGCATTATTTTGCTTTGTAACATTACCATCCAATGCTTCAGTTACTGTTCCAAGTAGTGGAACCAATACCCCAGCAGTTGCTGAATCGCCAACAATGAACGATGCGGTAGTGCAAGACGCTATGCTTCAATTCAAAAGCTTATCTAGGGTAGAAAAGAAAACTAGATTAGCAGAAGTAAAAAAATTAGCCAAAGAATACAAAGCTCAAAAAGCAACAGCTAGTGAACCAAGTACCAATACAATTTTATTGGTCATCCTTGCTATACTATTGCCACCTTTAGCTGTTTACTTACATGAAAACGCTTTGAACGGTAAGTTTTGGTTAAGCTTATTACTTACCTTATTATTTTGGTTACCAGGTGTGATTTATGCGTTGTTTGTAGTGTTAAGTTAACGGTGCTCACCAAATACTTTGCGCAAACAATCAGCAATTTCTCCTAGTGTACAATTATTTTCAACAGCTGAAATCACCAAGGGCATCAGATTATCGGTGCCCTTTGCTGCAGCTGTAATAGCTGTTAAGCAGGCCATGGCTTTAACTTGGTCTCTATTTGCTTTTAATTTGGCTAATTTATCGGATTGGATGGTTCTAATATGATCGTCTATTTTAAAACCGGGAATAGGGGATTCTTTATCAATGGTAAATTTATTTACGCCTACAATAATTTTGTCACCACTTTCTATTGCTCGTTGATATGCATACGCACTTTTGGCAATTTCATCTTGCATAAATCCTTCCTCTATTGCAGCAACACTTCCACCCATTGCATCAATTTTATTTACCAATTCCCAAGCCTTGGTTTCAACTTCATTCGTAAGTGATTCTACGAAATAACTACCAGCAAGTGGATCTACTGTATCAGGTGCTCCACTTTCAAATGCAATAATTTGCTGAGTTCTTAACGCAATACGTGCAGCTTCTTCTGTAGGCAAGCTAAGGGCTTCATCGTATCCGTTGGTATGCAAACTTTGTGTTCCTCCCAATACTGCAGCCAAACTTTGTACCGTAACCCTGCAAATATTATTGAGTGGTTGTTGAGCTGTTAAAGTTGCTCCGCCAGTTTGTGTATGAAATCGAAGCATGAGGGCTTTTTCATCAGTAGCGCCCATCTCTCGCATCATTTTTGCCCACATTTTTCTGGCTGCCCTAAATTTGGCCACTTCTTCAAATAAATTATTGTGTGCATTAAAAAAGAAAGAGAGCCTTTTCCCAAAAACATTAATATCCAAGCCCTTTGCTTGTGCCGCTTTCACATATGCTTTACCATTGCTTAAAGTAAATGCAATTTCTTGAACAGCAGAACTACCTGCTTCTCTAATATGATATCCAGAAATAGAAATGGTATTCCATTTAGGCAAATGGCTACTGCACCATTCAAAAATATCGGTAATGATGCGCATAGAAGGTTTGGGCGGATAGATATAGGTTCCTCTAGCCGCATATTCTTTTAGTATATCATTTTGTATAGTTCCGGTAATTTTATTTAAATCAGCACCTTGTTTTTTGGCAAGTGCAACATAAAATGCCAATAATATAAATCCTGTTGCATTAATCGTCATAGATGTACTTACTTGCTCTAGTTGAATTCCTTTAAACAGCGTTTCCATATCATCTAAACTGTCAATTGCAACCCCAACTTTACCTACTTCACCTTCTGCTAATTCATGATCACTATCATAGCCAATTTGAGTGGGCAAATCAAATGCTACACTTAAACCCATCACTCCTTGAGATAATAAATAATGATATCGCTTATTGCTTTCTTCTGCAGTAGAAAAGCCAGCATATTGGCGCATAGTCCACAGTTTACCTCGATACATATCTGCCTGAACGCCTCTTGTATAAGGAAATTCACCTGGCATACTTATATCATCTGTAGGTAGATCCTGATGAGTATATACTTTTTTAATTGCTATTCCACTATCGGTTTGCCAATTCTTCTCGGGCATAATCTGGTTATGTTAAAATGGATAATTTATAAATGTTTTTTTGCTTCAAAAGCCAATGCTTCGCTTACCAATTCATGCAGATTGGCCTTGGGTTCGTTGATCAAGTAATTTAATAGAAGCTTTTGCAGGTCGAATCCACTGGCATTTTCTGGTAAGCTAGATCCAATTTGGTTAATCGCTAATATGTTTTTTTCCTTTAAGTTTCTTACAGCATTCCAGGCTTCGGGGCTTACATAAATTTGTTGGGTAACATTGTAGTCAAATTCATCCTTAATAGTTTTGCATAGCACATGTTGCATTTCTGGAGCAGTTAACCCTTCCATAATATTTCTGCTGATTAAATTAGGGAGGGCAATACGATCTACCAATAAGATCAAACGTTCATATGCCTGCAACTGTAATCCGTTGGAACCGGCAATTGAAATAGGGGA
>VIKJ01000180.1:2546-4513 GCA_008080615.1 Chitinophagaceae bacterium
TTTTTGGGTTGAATAAAAAGTACATATACCAGGCCACCGGCAATTGTAACTCCCATTAATATGCTCAGTAAAGTACCATTATCCATGCTAAATTTCATTTGTACGAAGTTAAGGAAATAGCTGTTGAGCAAACAATGGATCAAATTAAAACAGAGGATAAGCTCAAATTGATCAATTATTACAAAAAATTCAAAATTTCATAAATCGAAAACAGTAAATAAAGGAAGATTTACTATAAAATGTACCTTTGTACTTTAATTATATCATTATGGAAGCAACAATTACCACTAATATACCCGTATCGCTCACACAAGGCGCTATCAGCGAAATAAATAGATTGATGAACGAGCCTGGCTTTGATACTACACAACGCTTACGAATAGGCGTAAAGGGGGGTGGATGCAGTGGAATGACTTATGTTTTAGGCTTTGATAAAGTAGAAGCAGAAGATGAACTATTTGAAATAGATGGAATTCCCTGTATTATGAACAAAAGCCATGGACTATACTTATATGGGATGGAAGTAGATTGGCAAGGAGGATTAAACAGCCGCGGATTTACTTTTAGCAATCCCAATGCCAGCAAAACCTGCGGTTGCGGCACTTCTTTTGCGGTTTAATTTACATATCTAGGTGAAGCCGAAGGGCAAATACATGCACAGGCCCACGATCCTTATTATACCCCGGATGAATGATGAATTGATAATCAGGCGTTAAAAACATTTTTTTAAGTAGGTGAAGTGAATAGTAAATTTCGGCTATTTGTTCTGAACCATAATTTAGTTGACCATCACCTAGTAAAAAACCATATCCACCTTTTGCTAAATAGGTATGATGTGGTTTAGATAAAAAATTAGCAGAATAGGCAACGGCTAATTTATCATTGGGTCTTTTCCAAAGAATACCATCCCATTGAAAACCGGTATTCACATTTCGATCAATTTCGGTAAATGCCCAGGTTTCATTTTTCCCATCACCCCAACTTGCACTTAAAAAATGGTGTACATGATTAAAGTCACTATTCAACCCCGCATAGAAACCCCATTTTTTTCTCCCAAATTTTCTCGTATCAGTTATGTCTGGAATACCAGTACCGGCCAATTGTAAAGACGCATTGTAATTACCCATGGGGGCATAATTTAAAAAAGCACCCAAATGAACCAAAGTAGCATTGCCTTGTTTTTTACGGATAAAATTATTCTTACTCCATTCAATAACTGTACCCATTGCTTTACCCCATTTTAATTCAAGATGCGGCCCATTTGCTTCAGTAGGTACTGTAGTAATTGCAGCTTTCAAGGCCCAGTCATGTTGAATAATTTGAACAACCGCACCCATGGTATAGCCCCTAGTATTGGCAGGATAATCCCAACCTCCACTTCCCATCAAGGCCCAATTGAAATATTCAGTACGCGGATCATTACTAGTAGGCAGGTCGTCAAAAAAATCAGGAAGAGAAAATTTACCTACAATCAACGAAACATAATCTCGATTGGTTTTTTCTTGAATGGTGTTGATGTCATCGTTCACTTGAACCATTTCATTACTTAAATTAAACCGATGCTCTATATATAAGCGTGCAATGAATGGTTGTATTGCAGGATTACCCACTCTATACACTTCACCGTTGGGAAACCCAGCAATTCCTAGTGTTTTACTGATTCCTTTTCCGCCGGAAGCTTCTGCATTAAAAACTACATATGTTTTTTTAGCAAACTTATAATTTAAAAATAGTGTACTAGAAAATGAACTGCGAATAGGTTCTTGTGACAACAAACTATTTTGCCCACTATATGGAGAATGAAACGGTAAATTCTTTTGAGAAATAATGGTGCTCTGAAAATGAATAGACCCTTTCTTATCATTCAATAAATTAGTATCGCTTTGTGCTTGCAGGCAAAACAAGTTTGCCATGCAAAACACAAAACAATAATAAAAGCGATATAATGTTAAATTATGCAGCCCCAA
>VIKJ01000181.1 GCA_008080615.1 Chitinophagaceae bacterium
ATACCATAAGTAAACATTTGCAGTATTAACCGTTGAATCATGGAACTGAACATCCATATTATTTACATCATATCCAAAATAAGGCATTGGAACATTGCTGAATTTATTTGTTACATATTTAATTTCAGAAAGAGAGCCAATACTATCTAATGTTAATTCAAGAATAGGATATCCTAAATCTTTTACCCACCAGTCATATTTCGTTTCTTTAAGTAAACTGGTTTGTATCGGCGCCCAATTTCCACCACCGATATTATAAAATACAGTATCATATTTGTATTCAACACTTTTTACCCGTAAAGCACTGAGTGTAGTATCGGGTGTAATTATGTTTCCCCATGCATCAACTGTATCATATTTAACAGTTGTGTATTTGGTTTTTAGAGTATCTCCATTTTGATATGTTTCATAAGCATACTTTCCTGACCATGTATCAAGGTAATTTACAGGAAAAGAAAAGATAGTGTCCTGAGGTACTAGATCAAATGGGCCATAATTCCAATCTTCAGGGAAGCCAATTCCTTGATTTATAAAGTAATTAGAGTCAACTTTAACAAATGCATACAATGGAGTATTATTCTCGTTCCATGCCATAACAGCATTGGCATCAGGAAATTTATTATTATAGGGTGCAGTTTTTCTGTTTAAAATTCTTACTTCATCATTGAATGAAGGAACAAGGGTGGAAAAATCCCATGTTTGTGAAACGCCCGAATTACCATGGGTTGCAGTGCCAAGATTCAAAGTGTCGTAAGCAATTTTGAAAATAACGCCGGTCTGTTTAATATCAGTTTCGGTGAGTGTAATTTGCCCATTCGTTACATTGAACAAGAGGCAATAAAAAATAAGCAATAGATTTTTTTTCATACTCGAGTTTTTTAGTTGCATGTTTAATGTAAAAAAAACTTACTAAAAACAGAAAAACCGAAGCTATTGATTTCCACTTCTTGTATTCCTGCCTTCAACTTTTAAGATATGTACTATTTTATTAAATATAATTTTTGGTAATAACTTCTGTTATTAGAAAATATTTGAACAAAATATAACCCGTCACCAAGCTGATTGATATTCATTTCTTTTCTTCCGCCATTTCCAATATTTGAGCGAAATACTTCCTGACCAAGGTTATTAGTCAGAACAAAATCATACTCATCATTATTAATTATTGGAAGATTGAAAATAACTGTCCCTTTTGTAGGATTAGGATACATGTTGATCTTTTGCGTTTTAAAAATTTGATCAATACCGGTTGCTTTCAATTAACGCATATTACAATTTCATCACTTCCATTAAATGAAGAATCAACTACAAAAGTTGTTTTTGCAATGCTTCCTAACCCGTTTTGCTGGGCTTGGTTGAAACGTGTCATACCAACAAACACTTCACCTAGATTGTAGTCCGTTTTATCGTAAGTAATTAGCTCGGTACTTGAGTTTCCTAACCAGCTATCGGCAAATGAGTTGTTTACACTGTTCTGCTTCACTTTGTCCATATCAATTTTAACTTCAAAGCCAATACCGTACAGTGATATAGAATCTCTTCCGGCCATAATGGATACTTCAACTGTAGATCCAGGGGCAATGTCTGCATCTGTTATTTCAAAATACAGATCAGGATTTGCTGCATTGTATTTACTTGTTTTCCCTGGCTGATAAGGGTGGCTATAAGCAAAATTTTGTTTAATAGCTTCAAGATCGGTTAAATCAACAACTCCATCACCATTGCAATCACTATGCTTTTTGTTAATACCATTCGGCATTGCAGTTGACCAATCCGTTCCAAAATGTCCAATCCATCGTGTGCTTACGCTATCACGAACTGGGCCTGACAATCCATAATTGAGACCAATGGAAAGCAAGTCGTAATGATTTGCTTCCAAGCTGTAATTGGCATCTCCGGGCCATACACATGAAAACTTACAGGCATTTTCCAGTGCATTTCCAATACGTATATACTTGCATTTGGTTCCGGTGACATTATTTACATTTTTCACTGTTAAACAAACCAAATAATTTCCAGTATCCGGATAAGTGTGTACCGGATTTTCAAAACTTGAACCCTGGCTATCGCCAAAATCCCAGTTCCATGCAGTAACAGCGCCTAAAGAACTGTTATTAAAATATGCAGAAGAAGTTAATGAGTCACCAAAATAAGTAAAATCAGCATACACATCGTTGCTTACATCCCCTACTCCAATTACTTTGCAATACGTGTTTTGGCAATCTGTACCTTTGTAAATTGTCAGGCACACATTATAATATCCGCCTTCAGAAAATGTATGTGATGGGTCTTGGTCGTTGCTGGCAACAGTAAAATCGTTAAAATTCCAGTACCAATAATCAGGACTACCTAAAGATTTGTCACTAAAAGATACCGTCGTGCCTGTTGAATCTAAAAAGTAATTAAAAAATGCATTACAATTTATTGAAGTTGAATCAGAAATCTGGATGGTTTTACAGTTTGTATTCATGCATGAATCAACATCATTAAATACGGTTAAACATACATCAAAAAATCCTGTATTCTGATAAGTATGCTGAGGGTCAACTTGGTTAGAATTTGATCCATCGCCAAAATCCCAATAAATACTATTATAAGAACCGGTTGAAATTTCTTTAAAACTAATTGAATAATTAGTTACAGGGAAAAAGCTGAAATCAGCATTACATCCTGCAGTTAAAGCAGAGTCACCCCCTACCTGAACCAGCTCACAATATGTATCCATGCAACCGTTTACTTTATCAAACATGGTAAGGCAAATAGTATAAAACCCTTTATCAACGTAAGTATGAGATGGGTTTTGAATCATCGCAGCATAGCCATCGCCAAAATCCCAAAACCAACTGCTTATGATACCTTTCGACTTATCTTTAAAAGTTACTGTATTAGTAGATATATCCTGAACATAATTATAAATGGCTTTACAGATTACTTGGGTTGTATCTACTACTTCAACCAAAATACATTCAGCAGCTATACAATTTACAGAGTCCTTTACGGTTAAACATACATTATAAAATCCAGCTCCAGGGTATGTATGATCAGGTGATTTTTCTGTAGATACAGAACCATCTCCAAAATCCCAGAAAGATTCATTGTAATTAAGTGATTTGTTATTAAACTTAATGCTGTTTGTGGTATCCGGCAGGAAAGTAAAATGTGCTTTTGTATAGCAGGCAGTAGTATCAGAAAGATCAGCAACTTTTACATATACACAATGAACATCCATACATCCTGTTGCATTATCAAAAACAGTTAAACATACTTCATAAATTCCCGGATCTTGATATTGATGATATGTGCTGTTATCTACCGAAACATAACCATCTCCAAAGGACCAGTAAGTTGAATTATAGCCAAAGGATTTATTACTGAACGTTACAAGATTTGCTGTATCAGGGAAAAATGAAAAATCGGATACAGTAAAACAACTTGGTGTGCCAACCGCAGAATCTGTTTGAACTTTTATATTCTGACAATATGTTTCCATGCATCCTGAAACACTGTTGCCAACACTTAAACAAACACCATAATACCCGGGAGCAGTGTAGGCATGAGTTGGGTTAATGTCTTTAGAAGTTGTACCATCGCCAAATTCCCAATGCCATACATCCAGATTACCTAATGAAGAATCATAAAAAGCTAATGTCAGAGGACTTACAG
>VIKJ01000182.1 GCA_008080615.1 Chitinophagaceae bacterium
AAAATTATTCCCCCTTAGAGCAACAGGATGCGGATACTCCCTTGATTGCTAAATACGCTTGGGGAAAGGATTACCATGAAATAATCAGGAGTCAACTACACTTTTTTTTAGATGGAATTAAAAAAAATATTGGCGATGTGAATGGGCGTGGATTTGTAGATTCTGCCCCTGTTTTAGAAAGAGCATGGGCACAGAAAAGCGGATTGGGATGGATTGGGAAAAATGGAAACTTAATTAACAAATCGCAGGGCTCTTTTTTCTTTATTGCTACACTAATAGTAGATCTTGAATTAACTATAGATAGCCCAATTGCAAAAGACTATTGCGGCTCTTGTACCAAATGCATTGACCATTGCCCAACTGAAGCCATTTTAAACAACAAAGTAATTGATGGGAGTAAATGTATCAGCTATTTTACTATTGAATTAAAAGATGCATTGATTCCAGATCAAATGAAAGGCAAATTTCAAAACTGGGTATTTGGAATCGATTTAGCAAACCCCATAGCGAAGAAGGCTTTAAACCTATTCATGAAATTTTACATTTAAAAAAAGAAGATTGGTTAGCATTAACCGAATTTGAGTTCAAAACTATATTTAAAGAAAGCCCCCTTATGCGATCTAAATATGCCGGAATCAGAAGAAACTTACAGTTTAAATAAGTTCTTTTAATTTGTTTTAAATAGACAATCCTTCAAACTAACCCTCCCAATTATTTACCGTTGTTGAATAAATATTTTAGGAGCATAAATTAACATTAAACAAAATATGAGGGTTTTACTAAATTTAGCATAATACCGCAAAAATATGCAGCATTGTGCGTATTTTAAGGTCATAGTTTAGTACAAACTGAATTTTTTATACAATAAATCCACAAAAACGGTAATTTCCCGCAGAGTTACTATATTGTATCGATTTTCTGATCAACCAAAACGACATGCATATGAATTTCAACATTGGCAAACTATGTGTAAGGTCCAAAGCAGCTCTCCTTCTGCTAGGCACAATACTTACACTTGGCTTACAAGCCCAAACAGTTATTAAAGGAAAAGTTACCGACAGTAGAGGTGCACCAGTACCCGGCGCATCGGTACAAATTAAAAACGCTGGAAATGGAACTGCTTCAAACAATGAAGGTGTTTATCAGTTCACCGTTAATTTAAAGCCAGGAAAACACGAAGTTGTTATTTCTTCGGTAGGATTTAGTTCAAGTGAAAAATCCATTACAGTTAAAAGCAATAACGAAAGCTTTACAATTGACGCTTCATTAAAGGATGATGCAACAGGTTTAGATGAAGTTGTTGTTACAGGTACTTCTCAGGGAACTACTAAAAAGCAGTTGGGTAATTTTATTGGTACCATTAAAGGAAGTCAAATAGCCAATTCTGGATCTTCAAATGCAATTGCTTCTTTACAAGGTAAAGTTGCAGGTGCTCAGATTACACAGAACTCAGGTGACCCTGCAGGTGGCATGAGTGTAAAATTACGTGGTGTTAGTTCTATTTCTGGTTCTTCAGACCCGCTTTATATTGTTGATGGTGTTATCATCAATAATTCCAATGCGAGAGTTACCAATGCAAGTGCAGACTATGACGCAGTGGGTAGTGTTGGTCAAAACAGAATGGTAGATATTAACCCGAATGATATTGATCGTATAGAAGTATTGAATGGCGCAGCTGCTGCAGCTATCTATGGTAGCCGAGCCAATGCAGGTGTAGTTCAAATCTTTACCAAAAGAGGTAGCTCAGGTGCACCAAAAGTTACTTTCAGTTCAAAAGTGAATAGCAATTCACTTAGAAAAAGACTGGAAGTAAACAGATCCCCAGTTAAATTTGGCGGACCAACTGACGGACCTGGCGCATTAACTCAGGATGTGATTACAGCTCCTTTTCAAACTACCACAACTCCTGTAACCCGCTACGATTATCAAGACGATATTTTCAGAACAGGTTATGGTACAGACAATAATATTTCTATAACAGGAGGTCAAGACAAAACTCGATATTTTGCTTCTTTAAATTACAATACCAATCAGGGTATCATTAAAGGAACAGACAATACGCGTTTTGGATTTCGCTTGAACATCGATAACAATCTTACTAAATGGTTATCATGGAATGCCGGAATTAATTACATTAACAATGCTACCAATGAAAAACCCGATGGAAACACCTTCTTCTCTCCTATCAACGCAATTACCATCATTGGTAATTTTCATAATATAGGTGTTAGGGATGCTAACGGAAATCTTCAGGCAGTAGGTGAAAGAGGTCGTGTAAATCCTTTGACTGTAATGAATGATATCAAGCAGAGAAATGTAACCAATCGTACTATTTCTAATGTAGGTTTTAAATTGTATCCTTTTAAAGGAATGGTGATTGATTATACTGCAGGCTTAGATAATATTACCCAAAATGGTACTACTTATATTCCTCCTTTCACTTACAATGCAAGCCCTGGATTTTATGGTGGTGGTTTAACTTTAGACCCTACTCAAAATGGTTACGCTAGTGCTGCCACTTTTAATTCTACATTTTTTAACCATGATCTGAACTTTACTTATTCAACTCAGATCATCGATAAATTGTCATCCGTTACTCAGTTTGGTTATTCTGAGCAATATGAAAAATCTCAATATATCCTTACTCAAAGTAGAGGTTTATTACCAGGAATTTCTACAGCCAATGGTGGTAGTACTTTATTGCCAAGTGCCGACGGAAGGAGTGAGCGTTCTGTTCGTGGATTCTTTTTACAACAAAACTTTAAATTCAATAACCAGTTCTTTGTAACTGCTGCTGGTAGAATTGATGGTTCTAGTGTGTTCGATAAGAGCAATAGAAATTTCTTTTACCCTAAAGTAAGTGGTAACTATTTGATCTCAGAAAGTGAATACTTTAAAAAGTCTTCACTAGCCAAATATGTTAACACTTTTAAAATCCG
>VIKJ01000011.1:0-2999 GCA_008080615.1 Chitinophagaceae bacterium
GTAAGGTATTTTGCTAAGAAACAAAAAAGCATTCAAGATTTAATTGAACTAAAATCGGTGTGATATAGGTAGAAATAGTTTCCCCATATTTTGTATCTTACTATCCATAACATATTTACATGAATAAATATTTGCTGATAGGTAAATTAACTAGGAGAATATATTATTATTTATTAGCCTTATCTTTTTTAATCTCTACCCAAATGAATGGTCAAAATTATTTTGATCATTATAAGGTAACCAAATACGATTCAAAAAATGGGATGCCTACCGATTTTGTATTGAATACTTATCAAACCAAAGATGGATTTATTTGGCTGAGTACCTACAATGGGTATTTAAAATTTGATGGTAAACAATTTGTCAATTATAATTCTAGTAATACTTCCCAACTTAAAACAGATAATAATACCAGTTTATTTACAGAATCTTCAGACAGTACATTGTGGTTACCTACAGGAACGGGGTTACTCAGTTATAAAAACGGCCTATTTAAAGAATATTTAGCCGGCTACCCCAATCTATTTTATAGGGGTAAAACCAATGCTGGAGAACTGATTTTAACTTCAGCAGAAGTGATTACAAAGAAAAAGGTTCTACTATTTAATACACTTACTCATCTTCACAAAGAAATAGCGATAACGCCCGAAGTATTTTTAAACCTTATATCCAGTACAGGAACTGTACAAAAAATGGAGAAAGACAATTGGCAGGTATTTCAAAGTACCATTTACCACAAATCAACAGAAGGTATTTGGAAAAAAACTACTGAAAAGGAGGGCATTCTACCATCTATGTTATTTTCCCCGGATGATATTTTTGTTGATCATCAAAACAGGGTATGGTTAAACTCTGGGTATGGAATTTTTCTTTGGAATGGAAGCCGTTTTAATCTTTTCCCGGGAATGGAAAAAGTAGTTGTAACAGCAGCCAATCCAAGCTTTGGATACATGGCAGAAGATAACCAAGAAGGAATTTGGGCTTCATTCAATAACACATTGGCTTATTTGCCCAAAAATGAAAATCGTTTTCGGATATTCCCTAAAGAATTACTCAACATTCAAACACTGCACAATATTTCTATTGATAGAGAACAAAATATTTGGGTAGCCACAGACCGTGGTGTTATTAAGATTTCAAAAACCAAAGTGATTAATTATGCAGCCGCAGAGGGTATTACCAACAATAGGGTATCCAGTATTAGTGAGGTATCAAATAATAAATTTTTAATTACTACATCAACTGAAAAATTGTATTGGCTAGAAAATAAAACCATCCAACCCTTTACTTCAAAAAATATTAGCATATTCAATACTGCATTTAATTTCATTGCCAATAAAGTAGATAGTAAAGGAAATACATGGCTAGGATATCAGCGGGGAATCATTAAATACAATCAATCTGGGGCTATAAATATTGTTACACCCAATCAAGTTAGGTATGTAGAAGAGGGAATTGATGGCAAAATTTATGTAGCCATATCATTTACAGGTATTGGTGTGATTGAAGGCGAATCCACACTAAAAATGTTGTCTATTCCAAATGTAGATTTTAAAACTTGGTACTTCAGTTCGCTACACCAATTAAAAGACGGTTCTTTATTGGCAACTACTTATAGAACAGGGGCCATGATTATTGATAAAAAGGGAAGTGTAAAAAAATTAGATTTATTCAATGGTATAGATGGTATTGCCATTTTTAATGCGATTGAATTAGCCAACGGAACTATTTGGTTTGCAACTGGAAAAGGATTGGTTAAATGGGTAAATGGTAAAGCCACAATACTTGGTACCGAATCGGGATTAATTGATCCTTCTGTATTTGGAATACTAATTGATAAAAAAGGAGAATGGTGGTTACCTTCTAATAAAGGGGTTATCCATGCTCCTTTTAGTGAAATTGAAGCTTATTCAAACAATCCAAAAACGACCATTAATTGGAAAATAATTGATGAAGCAGATGGCATGAATAATCGCCAATGTGTTGGAGCAAGGCACTCCATTGTTGGCAAGGATGGAAAATTATATATTGTGGGAATTGGAGGATTGGTAGAAATTAATCCTGATAGCCTTTCTAGTAATAAAGTTGCTCCATTAGTGGCTATCAATCAATTAAAGGTTGATGACTCTTTGTTTTTTGCCAAGCAACCAAACACAATAAAGCCAGGCAATCATCGATATATATTTGACTATAGTGTGTTAAGTTTTGTTTCTCCAGATAAAAATCAAGTTTATTTTAAATTATCAGGTCAGGATAAAGATTGGATTCGTTCTACAGGCGAGAACCGCGCCATTTATACCAATCTTGAACCAGGAAAATATCGATTTGAAGTAAAAGGCACCAATAATGACGGGGAATGGAGCACAACGCCTGCAATAATTGATTTTACAGTTGAGGCTTATTTTTATCAAACTAGCTGGTTTAAAGTATTCAGTGGATTATTAGTGATAGGTTTAATTTTTATTTTCATTCGTTGGAGAACTACCTCAGAAAGAGAAAAAAATATTTGGTTGGAAAATCAAGTGAAAAATAGAACCAAAGAATTACTAACTACCATTGATACATTAAAATCTACCCAATCTCAATTGGTTCAATCAGAAAAAATGGCTAGCCTAGGCGAACTTACTGCAGGCATTGCACATGAAATTCAAAACCCATTAAACTTTGTAAATAATTTTTCTGAGGTAAGCAATGAATTAATTGCAGAACTCAAAGAAGAAAAACAAAAACCCATTCATGAACGCAACATTGCAGTAGAGGCAGATTTAATTGATGATATTTCAACCAATCTAGAAAAAATAAATCATCATGGTAAAAGGGCTTCAGATATTATTAAAAGTATGTTACAGCATAGCCGAAGCAGCACTGGCCAAAAAGAACCTACCGATATCAACGCACTTTGTGATGAATATTTTAAATTATCGTATCATGGTTTAAGAGCAAAAGATAAAACCTTTAATGCAACACTGGTAACAGATTTTGATTCCAGCAACCCTATG
>VIKJ01000011.1:3019-22725 GCA_008080615.1 Chitinophagaceae bacterium
AACAATGCATTTTATGTGGTAGATGAAAGAGCTAAGTTCATCGGGTCATCGATAGCACAGCAACATGGTGGTAAAAACTTACCACAAACGGGCAACTACGAGCCTACGGTTTGGGTAAGTACAAAATTGATTACTCCTTCGGAAGGAGGCAAGCGCGTTTCAATTGCTGTTCGGGATAATGGACCAGGCATTCCTGATAGTATACGCGAGAAAATATTTCAACCATTTTTTACCACCAAACCTACCAATAAGGGAACAGGCTTGGGCTTGAGTTTAAGCTATGATATAGTAAAAGCGCATGGCGGAGAATTGAAAGTAGAAACCAAAGAAGGAGAGGGCACAGCATTTATTATTGAATTGCCATTATGATATTTCAGTAATTTAAATGAGATGGATTGAATCATTTGATTATGTCAAATTCAAAAAAAATGTGCGGGAGCATTGGCAAAAAAATCCATTACTCCCACACATTTTAAAATCCTTTTTAACCTTAATAACTACTAGCCCTTCTTCTCATATTTTTTCTCAATCTCCTTTGCTTTTTCAAAATCAAGCACAACTCCATTAATGCAATAACGCAAACCTGTAGGTGGTGGGCCATCTTCAAATACATGCCCTAAATGAGATTTACAACGGCCACATTGTACTTCGGTTCTTTTCATACCCAATGTATTATCGGGCAAATAAATGATAGAGCCTTTAGAAATGGGTTCGTAAAAACTTGGCCATCCACAGCCACTATCAAATTTAGTATCACTTTTAAACAAGGCATTGCCGCAAACCGCGCAATAATAAGTACCCGCTTCTTTAAAGGCCTCAAACTTACTGGTCCAAGGACGCTCCGTTCCTTTTTCGCGCGCTATATAGTACACTTCGGGAGACAATAATTTTTTCCATTCGGCTTCTTTTACAGCCAATTTAGATTGATCATCTCTGGAATAGAACGGATTGTTGGTTTTATTTACACTATCCATAGTTGTTTTTTTAGATTGGTCACCTTGTGCATTACAAGCCTGAAAAAAAAGTGCCGATAAAATTAAGGTGGAGAGCCATTTCATATATTTTGTTTTGTTACAATAAAACTACGTTTAATGCTTGTGAATAGTTTGCCGCCGTTGCAAATAATGTGTGAAAATTGGCTTAAACAGCGGTTTTTCAATCGATTGCGGCATTTGTTAAATGTTTTTTAACGTACAGGTCTTATATTTGTTCTTCACACAAGGTTAGTACGTACATGTTTAATATTATTTTATTCGGGCCTCCGGGTAGTGGTAAGGGAACTCAAAGTGAAAGACTGATTGCCACTTACGGACTAAAGCACCTTTCTACAGGAGATTTACTCCGCAGTGAAATTGCCAATAAAACACCCCTAGGTATTGAAGCCAAAAGCATTATGGATAAGGGCCAGCTGGTTCCTGATGAAGTAGTCATTGGTATGATTAGTTCGGCCTTAGAAGCCAATCCTGCAGCCAAAGGTTTTTTGTTTGATGGATTTCCTCGCACCACGGCGCAAAGTGAGGCTTTAGATAAATTACTAAGATTAAAAAACACCGAAATAGGCGTTGTATTGGCTTTAGAAGTGAGTGAAGAGGAATTGGTAAAACGTTTATTAAATAGAGGATTAACCAGTGGTAGAAGTGATGATACCAATGAATCGGTAATTAGAGCAAGAATTACGGAGTATAAAGATAAAACTACTGTTGTAGCCAATTACTACAGCAAATACGATAAAGTAGTAACCTTAAAAGGGGAGGGCACTGTAGATGAAATTTTTGATTCGCTTTGCAGCGAAATCAATAAACGTATGTCTTCTATATAAGACGTAAAAGTTTTTAGACCCAAAACCAACTGCTAGCCCGTTCCGACTATATCGGAACGGGTTTTTTTATTCCAATCATCATTTTATACTATCAATCGTTAGCTTTGTTGCATAACAATTAATTGATATGTACACGGTAGAAAACTATATAGTAGGAAGATGGGTAAAGGGGGATGGAGATGGACAGCTTTTATTCAATGCAGTAACTGGAGATCCTATTGCCAAAGCAACTAGCCAGGGCATTGATTTTGCGCAGGTAGTGCATTATGCCCGAAACCAAGGCAATACTGCATTACGCAAAATGAGTTTTCACGAAAGAGGCTTAATGTTGAAAGCCTTGGCCCTGCATTTAAGAGAACATTTAGATCGGTTTTATCCTATTAGTTACCAAACAGGTGCAACCAAGGCAGATAGTTGGGTAGATATTGAAGGGGGAATTGGTAATTTATTTTCTTATGCATCATTGCGACGAAAATTTCCTGATACACCATATTGTTTAGATGGAGAACATCACTCCCTGGGAAAGGCCAATACATTTATGGGTCATCATCTACTCATTCCAAAAGAAGGGGTAGCTATTCATATCAACGCATTTAATTTTCCTGTATGGGGAATGTTAGAAAAAATTGCAGTGAACTTGTTGGCGGGTATGCCTGCCATTGTTAAACCAGCAACCGTTACATGCTTCTTAACAGAAGCCGTTGTGAAAGAAATCATTGCATCGAATATTTTGCCTCAAGGTGCATTGCAATTGATTTGTGGAAGTGCAGGAGATTTATTGAATCAAGTTTGTTCACAAGATGTAGTAAGTTTTACTGGTTCAGCATCAACCGGGCTTATGCTTAAATCGGGTAAAAAAATACTGGAAGAATCTGTTCCCTTTAATATGGAAGCCGATTCATTAAACAGCATTGTATTGGGAGAAGATGTTCAACCAGGCATGCCCGAATGGGATTTATTTATAAAAGAAGTGCGTAAAGAAATGACTACTAAAAGTGGTCAACGTTGCACCGCTATAAGAAGAATATTTGTACCAGAAAATAAAATAGCAGATGTACAAACGGCATTAACAAAAGCATTGGCGCAAACCATTATTGGTAACCCATTGAATGCAACTGTTCGCATGGGTTCCTTAGCAGGAGCAACACAAAGAAAAGAAGTAAAAGAGCAAGTAAATAAGTTATTGGCTTCCTCTGAAATCATTTATGGTTCAATGGATACGGTTGAAACGGTAGATGCAGATGCGGTGAAAGGAGCTTTCATGAGCCCTATATTATTACTCAATGAAAATCCTTTTGGAAGCACAGATGTTCATGATATAGAACCCTTTGGGCCTGTTGCTACTTTAATGCCGTATAAACATATTGAAGAAGCCATTGTGTTGGCTAAAATGGGAAAGGGTTCCTTGGTGAGTTCTATTGTAACAGCCGATAAAAATATTGCCAAAGAATATGTGATTGGCGCAGGTACTTATCACGGCCGGATATTGGTTTTAAATGAACAATGTGCTAAAGAAAGTACTGGCCATGGTGCCCCACTACCTTTATTGGTACATGGTGGTCCTGGCCGCGCAGGTGGAGGTGAAGAGATGGGTGGTATTCGTGGCGTTAAACATTATATGCAAAGAGTAGCCATACAAGGCTCACCCGATATGATTACTGCTATCAGCAATGTATACCAGCCCGGTGCAACAGGTAATACCAACACAGTTCATCCGTTTAAAAAATATTTTGAAGAGCTAGAAATAGGAGATCAACTAATTACCGAAAAAAGAATGATTACAGCAGCTGATATCAACAGCTTTGCAGATTTAAGTGGAGATCATTTTTACGCACATTTAAATAGCACCGATTTTACAGGAACTATGTTTGAACAACAGGTTGCACATGGATATTTATTAATGAGTATGGCTGCAGGATTATTTGTAAGTAGCTACGAAAAAAATCCAGTATTGCTTAACTATGGTATAGATGAACTTCGTTTCACTAAACCAATGTACCCAGGCAGTGATATGCATGTTCAATTTACTTGCAAAGAAAAAATTAGGCAAGAGAAAAAAGAAATCACAGATATTGATAAAGGGATTGTAAAATGGCTGGTAGAAATGATTGATGAAACCAATGAATTGGTTGGGATTGCCACCATACTTACGATGGTTGCATATAAGCATCAATAATTTTTAAAAAATTGAATACCTTACACACATGATTGAAGCAATAAAAGAAGGTTATGTAAAAGTAGAAAGGGAGCATGGAATTGCAACCATTGAGTTTTATCATCCTCAAAGCAATTCTTTACCTGGAAAAATATTAGATGCTTTAGCAAAAGAAATTTACAGCGAGGGACAAAATGCAGATACCAAAATTATCATTCTGCGATCTGCAGGTGAAAAAGTATTTTGCGCTGGTGCATCTTTCGATGAATTGGCGGCTATAGAAACAGAGGCAGAAGGATTAAAATTTTTTTGTGGATTTGCACAAGTGATTAATGCAATGCGTACCTGTGGTAAAATCATTATCGCAAGAGTACAAGGAAAATGTATTGGTGGTGGGGTAGGCATTGCAGCAGCAGCAGATTATGCCATTGCTTGCGAAGGTGCCGAAGTAAAATTAAGTGAACTGGCTGTTGGCATAGGACCTTTTGTTGTTGGGCCTGCTGTTGAAAGAAAAATTGGGCTGGCAGCATTCTCTCAATTAACTATTGACGCAACCATGTATCGCCCTGCAAACTGGGCACGCAGAAAAGGATTGTTTGCCGAACTACATGCAGACGCAGAGGGTATGGATGATTCAATAGTTAGGCTATCTACAACACTTTCAAAATCTAGCGCAGAAGCAATGCATGAAATAAAACAAGTATTTTGGCAAGGCACTGAGCATTGGGATAAATTATTAAAAGATAGGGCTGCAATAAGTGGTAAATTAATTTTGAGCGAAGCCAGTAAACAATTTATAGAAAAATTTAAGAAAAAATAATGGGCTTATCGAAGTGTACCAGCTGCCCATTCAATAGCATAATTAGCTTTTAAGTATTTCATACGCAGGTTAACTAATTTCTCTGCTATTTCAATTACTTTGTTTTCTCGGGTATTGATTAAAAATAAAGAGCTCTCTCCATTTTGAAAACGAAAATTTTCTGCGCGTAACAATGCAGTAAATCCGTTAAAAGCCTGTTGTGTAGCGCGTATCTGTTGTTGCAATAAATTGGTTTCGGTAAAATAATTTTTTACCTTATTTTCTATCTCCCATTTTTTTGCTGCCAATTCATAATTGGTTTCTTGAATTTTTAATTTTGCTTTTCTATAGTCGCCCCTACCCTCTCTTAAAAACAAAGGAATTTTTACATCAACTCCCCAATTATAATTATTCTGTAAAAAAGCAGCGTCAAAACCTTTGGTTACATTATATCCCTTGTTTAACAAGTTGGCTTTGATATTAATTGTAGGAAGAATATTTTGGAACTTTAATTTACGTTCTACTTCTAATGCGTCTAATTTATAATTATACGATTTAATGGTTGGGTTATCTAGATTCACTCTTGCTAATATATTTTCCAAAGATTGCGGAGATAGGTTTAATGCAAATTGAATGGTATCGGGTACCAGTTTTGCAGGTAACATATAAGCAGTATCATTTTCGCTCCACAAAAAGTTAGAAATTTCCAATGAGGCAGTATTCAATTTCATTTTTGCATCTACCTGCATCATGTCGAATTGTTGTACCTGAGTTAATGCCTCAATGGTATCAATAGCAGAACGATCTCCATTTTGAAAAGCTAATTTTACTAATCGAAAACGCTCGGTAGATGTTTGAAAAAATTTCGCATATACACTAAACAACTGATAAGCGCTAGTCCATTGCCAATAACTTAGATAGGCATCAAAGAGCAAGTCGTTGATCATTTTATTTTTCTCCTGCTCCGATTGTTGCTGAAAAATTTTTGCTTGTTGCAATGCCGCCCTTCGCTTATCCATCATTAACCCTTTTGCAATGGGCATTTCAACACCCAAGTAACTAGATTCGCCTGCGGTTATTTGTTGATTTAATCGAACACCTCCATTATTTTCTAATCCGGTTTTAATATCAACTCCACCCAAGCGGGTAGGGATTTTTAATTCTGGGTTGGTATAAAAATAATAATTGCTTCCATCAAAAGTTTTGCGTGATGCGTCAAAAGTGAAAGCAGGATCAAATGAACCTCGGGCAATTAATAAATCGGCCTTGGCTTTTTCTACTTGTATGGTAGCCTGCTTAGCTAGTGGATGGTTTTGTTTTACTTGTTCAATAAATGCATCAACCCCCAATAGCTGAGCATTTATTCCCGAACAGCTTAATATGAAAACGATGAACAATACTTTTCTCATGCCTTATTTTTTCTTATCTGCATTTTTTTTCATCGCATCGCCTGCGGGTTTATAATACTCTGGAGGGAATCCGTTAATATTTCTCCAAAGCTCGTATCCAATAGGTACATCTTTTAATAGTGCAATTCCATTGGCACCTCCTCCCATTCTTAATTGTTTTGGCCAAGCCTTTTCTGAAGGGTCTTCAATTATCAATAACCTGAATTTACCATTCTCACTTACCGATGTTTCTACAGCTGCAATAATACCTCCAAAAGTTCCATATGAAGCTGCAGGCCAACCTGTAAATACTATAGCTGGGAATCCGTCAAATACAAAACGAATTTTTTGACCAATATTCAATAAAGGAAGATCCATTGGCTCGGCAAATAATTCAACAGCCAATTGAATATGATCGGGTACAATCTCTACAATCATATCTCCCTCTTTCATCACTTCTCCAATACCTGCTTTTCTTGCCTTGGTGATTTGCCCACTTTGAGGCGCCGTTATATAATAGAGTTGATTTCTGATATCATAATTACTGTACGCATTTTCTAATTTTGAAACATCAGCCTGACCACTGGCAGCATTGCTTAAAGATCCAAAACGATCACCCTGTGCTTTGGCTATTTTATCGGTGTATTCTTGTACAGTAGCATTTTTCTCAATTCTTAAGCTACTGAATTCCTGCCTGGCCTGCAGGTATTTATTTTCGGCACTTACTCGCTTTGCTAATGCATTTTGATAGGTGAGTTTTCTTCTTTCATAATCTGTTAATGAAATTACCCCACTATCTAACATTTGCCTAGCAGCATCTATTTGACGTTTCGAAATTGCTAGCTCATTTGCAACAGCTACCATTTCATTGCTATCACTGGTTACTTTTAATTCCTGCTGACGAAACTTAATATCTATTTGCGATAATTTTAAGCGTAGCCCATCTTCTAATGCCCTTATTTGTGTTTCGGCTGTAACCGCTTTTTGTTGATAACCTTCATTAGCAATTTGTTTAGCATCAATTTGTTGCTGCGTTCTTTCTAATAATTTAGGATCAAAATAATCAACTTTTACTTCTCCCAATTGCAAAATAGTATCTCCCTTTTTAACAAAGTCACCCTCTTTCACATACCATTTAACTACTTTACCAGCAATAATGGTATTTAATTCTTGCGGGCGTTGCTCTTGACGCAATGTAGTAATGGCTCCTTTTGCACGAATATTTTGAGTCCAAGGCAAAAACATAATTATGATCAATGCAATAAGCGTAGCCCAGAACCATTTTTTAATACTATTGATCTTATAAATCTGATACACCGATTTATAAGATTGAATGGAGCTGTTTTCTGCCTCCGTTTCTATATTAGTTGATATAAATGATTTACTCATGTTATTGATTAATTAGGTGTGCCAATTCTGTATACTTACCCATAGCTTTAATGGATCCATTATCTAAAAGGATAATTAAGTCACATTCTTTAGCAATATTGCCTTCGGAAGTAGCAATGATAACCGTAGTTGTTTCTTCCTTCAGCATAAAGTTGGCGATATGCTTTTTGTATTCTTCTTCTAAAAAATTTAATGGCTCTTCTAATAATAATAATCTTTTCTTTCCTAAAAGTGCTCTTAACAACAAAATATCCTGACGAACTTTTGCAGTTAATTTTTTTCCTGTTGGATCTAATAATGTATCATAACCATTAGGTAAGGATTCAATAAAAGAAGTAAGGCCACATTTATTCACCAATTTAGTCACAGCCTCATTGGTGACCTCTTTATTACCCATGGTTATATTGAATCAAGTGTATAATTGCCCATTGGCATATAATCTATTAAGATAGACCCTTCAAAGTTTTTAAAAGCACCGGTAAGCAAACGTAAGAAAGTAGATTTGCCCGAGCCCGACTCACCCATGATACACACTTTTTGCCCAGATTCTATGGTACAATTAATATTGTTCAACACATGAGAGGTATTGCTATAACCAAAATTCACTTGATTAAATACTATGCTTACTCCTGTTGTATTTTCAGCTAATTGAATAGTGCCCTGCGTTTCAATTTCACTTTCTGTGATTTTACTAAGCTTTTCTACAGAAGTAAGTACATCATATACTTTATCTAAATTAACTATTAACTTTTCTACAGAAGCAATTACAGAAAGTATTACAATGTCTGCCGCTATAAATTGACCGATATTAATTTGTTGATCTACCAATAAAACAGCCCCTACAATTAACATGGCAGCTGTAATAACTAATTTAAAACTAATTAAGCTCCAATACTGCGTAAGCAATACTTTAAAATAATTGGTTCTTGCAAAAAGATATTTATCTACAATGCGATCTGTTTTTTCAATATTCAATGAAGTACCTCTAGAATATTTAAATGTTTTTATTACCCTGGCCATTTCTTCTAACCAAGCAGCCGTTGCATATTTTTGATCACTTGCTTCTATACTAGCATCAAAGCCTGCAGGCATAGTGTAACGCAGAATTAAATATAAAATAATCAATAATACTGCACCAAAACCTATAAACACTGGATGATAAAAAGACAATAAAACTACTCCAAATAGAATTTGAATAATCGCTGCCGGAATATCTAGCAATAGTTTCTCAATTCCTTTTTGTAATGAAACCGTATCAAAAAATCTGTTCACTAATTCGGGTAAATAATAGTTATCTAGTTTTTCGATATTCATTTTTGGAAGCCTATCAGCAAACTCCAAAGAGTATCGAACAAATATTTTTTGTTGAATTTTTTCTGTAACCTGCATTTGCCTTACTTGCAATAATCCATTTAGAAAAACGGCCACTAAAACCAAGGCAATTAAAATAACAATAGAGGTAGATATACTACCTGCCATTACAAAGCTGATGATTGTTTGAATCCCAAGAGGCATTGCCAATTGAACCAACCCTGCTAGCAATGCAAAAACATAAATAGCAGATACGTCTTTCTTGTCTAACTTCAAGAGAGCTAAAATTTTTTTTGCTGCTCCAGACGGAGATACTTTGCTTTGTGATGCCATAAGAAAATAGTTCGGTGTTCACCTTTTATGAGGTGGACACAAAGTTTGCAATGATCGTGCCCAATATAGGAACAGGACTCTTAATTAATTGTAAAATTACATACCGATTTATCATGAATGCGAATATTCTAATTAGTAATTTAACCAATCCCGTGTTATTATTCTTCATTTTGGGGGTATTTGCCACCACTGTAAAGAGTGATTTGGAGATTCCTGCTGCCAGTGCCAAGTTTATTTCACTCTATTTGTTATTCTCCATCGGATTCAAAGGGGGCAGGAATTGGTACACAGTGGTATCAATGAACACATTATTCAAACCCTGTTTATTGCATTGGCATTTTCGGTAGTAGTTCCTTTGTATGTTTTTCATCTATTGAGGCTTAAATTAAACGTTTTTGATGCAGGGGCAGTAGCTTCTGCGTATGGATCGGTGAGTGCTGTTACCTTCATTTCTGCTGCCTCTTTTTTAGAAATGAACCACACTCCCTTTGGGGGGCATATGGTTGCTGCAATGGCCTTAATGGAAGCACCAGCAATAGTTGTAGGAGTTATCCTTATTCGTAAATACGATAAAACCAGTAGCGAAAAAGGCAGTTTAAAAAAAGTATTACACGAGGCATTTACAAATGGATCGGTTTTGATGATATTGGGCAGTTTGGCAATTGGTATTATTGCCGATAGCAAGCAAGCGGAAGGCATTAAGTCCTTTACTTCAGATATATTTAAGGGCTTTTTAGCCATTTTTTTATTAGAAATGGGGATGGTTGCGGCTAAAAGATTCAAGGCATTTATTCAATATGGATGGTTTGTGAGCTTATTTAGTATTCTGATTCCCTTAATAAATGGAACACTTGCAGTATTCGTTACAACTTTTGGGAATATAGATATAGGCAACCGGTTCATGTTGGCGATTCTGGCCGCTAGTGCATCTTATATTGCCGTACCTGCTGCAATGCGGCTTGCTGCTCCCAAAGCCGATCCTGGATTATATATTCCAATGGCCCTTGGTTTAACTTTCCCGTTTAATATAACTATTGGCATGCCACTCTATTGGATGTTGATTCAACAATTCCCGTCTATTTAGCCTCAAATTAACTAGAGATCATCAAATTCGTAAAGGGGATCAATATGGGTTTGAGCAGGAATTTCGAAAACGGTTTTGATAATGCCGTCGTGTAAATCGTATACCCAACCATGAATATCAGGTCTATTCTCCTCTTTCCATGCTTTTTGAATAATAGAGGTTTTGGCTAAATTCATTACTTGCTCTATTACATTCAATTCGATCATTCTATTCAATTGTTGATTCTCATCTTCAATTGCATCCACTTCTTCACGGTGAAAGCGGTGCACATCTTTAATATTCCGTAACCATTTGTTAATGATGCCCATATTGTGATTGGTCATTGCGGCTTTAACTCCACCACATCCATAATGTCCACAAACAATAATATGTTTTACATGAAGCGTTTCAACGGCATACTGAAGAACACTTAATAAATTTAAATCGGTATTTACTACCATATTGGCAATATTACGATGTACAAATATTTCGCCCGGTTGTGTTCCGGTAATTTCATTTGCAGGTACCCTGCTATCACTACATCCAATCCATAAAAACTCTGGTGATTGAATATCCACCAAGCGTTTAAAATAGTCGGGGTCATCCATTGTTTTCTCGCTAGCCCATGCTTTATTTTCTAGTAATAATTTTTCGTACGATTTCATTACTATTTTTTTTGAGGTTTATTAAACAATGTGTGCATTGGATTAGTAGGGCTTATTTTTATTTCTGCTCTAATATTTTTTAAATGTACATGACAAAGAAAGTTATTTACTTCTTCAATAATATCCTTATCTATAAAATCGGCCCTGCTAGCATCAATCATAACAAATGCATTTTCTGGAACTTCTTCTAACTTTTTCTTTACAATGGGCTTATTTAAAAATGATACATCTTTTCTAAATCTAATTAAATAGTTGTTGTGATCATGCACTACAATTACAGAAGTTCTAAAATTACTTCTAATCATAAAAAATAAACCAACCACGATACCAATAATAATTCCAATCAATAAGTCTGATAATAAAATAGCAAAAACCGTTACCACAAATGGAACAAACTGATCCCATCCTTTTATATAAAATTCTTTAAACAATTTTACTTTTGCCAATTTGTAACCAGTAAAAATTAGCACAGCAGCCAATGCGCTTAATGGAATTTTATTTAGAAAAACAGGAATAAACATTACACAAGCCAATAATAAAACACCATGCATAATGGCAGATACTTTTGTTTTGGCTCCTGCGGTAACATTAGCAGAACTACGAACTACTACCGAAGTAAGCGGCAAACCTCCAATTAAACCAGAAACAATATTCCCAATACCTTGAGCCTTTAATTCTAAATTGGTTGGCGTAACTCTTTTGTATGGATCTAATTTATCTACCGCTTCAATACCCAATAAGGTTTCTAAACTAGCAACTATTGCAATTGTTAAAGCGGTTGTCCAAACATTCACATTATTGATATATTCAAACTTTGGCAAGGTAAAAAAGGATACAAAAGTATTGATGCTATCTGCTATAGGTAAATTAACAAGGTGTTTGCTTGTAAGTGCAGCTTCTGCATTATATCGAATAAAATATTCATTAATGAGTAAGCCAGCTAATACCACAACCAAAGGACCTGGAATCAGGTTAAGGATTTTATTTTTTTTAATATAGGCTTGTTCCCATGCAACTAAAATGAACAATGACACCACTCCAATAATAATAGCAGTAGAACTGATTGCACTCATTGCTTGTGTTATTTCGGATAATGTATTTTTCTGATCAACTTGATCAAAACTTTCATCCCCCATAAAATCTGCATCATAGCCAACCAAGTGCGGCATTTGTTTTAAAATTAAAATCAAGCCAATGGCTGCCAACATTCCCTTAATAACAGAGTTGGGAATAAAGTCTCCTATTACACCTGCTTTTATAAATCCTAGTACTAACTGAAATACACCTGATAATACCACAGCCAATAAAAAAGCCTCATATACTTGCAGTTTAATAATACCTCC
The DNA here is from genome assembly GCA_008080615.1 of Chitinophagaceae bacterium. Lineage (GTDB taxonomy): Bacteria > Bacteroidota > Bacteroidia > Chitinophagales > Chitinophagaceae > Sediminibacterium. The sequence continues at coordinate 15,285 of VIKJ01000011.1, forward strand.
TGCAACAATTACAGTTAAACCAGCAGCTGGTCCGCTTACACTTAGTTGCGAGCCACTAATTAAACCAATTACAATACCGCCTACTATTCCGGCAATAATGCCTGAAAACAAAGGTGCGCCAGAACCCAATGCAATACCCAAACAAAGCGGTAAAGCAACCAGAAGAACCACAATAGATGCAGGCAAATCACTACCTATATGTTGAAAATATTTTTTCATAATTCAATACTGTTGTTAAGAAAAGAGAAATTTATTCCAATAGTACATTAACCATTAGATAGAGATACTTTCACATCAATTTAAATATTCAAGCCTCCACATGTACTCAACACCTGACCTGTAATATACGAACTCATATCGCTTGCTAAGAATAATGTTGTGTTAGCAATTTCTTCGGCCTTGCCAAATCTTCCTAATGGAATTTTTTGTAAAAATTGTGCGGCACCTTCTCCATCTTTTAAATAATGCGTCATATCGGTTTCAACAAAGCCAGGTGCTATTGCATTACAACGAATATTTCTAGAACCCAATTCGGCAGCAATTGATTTGGTAAATCCAATGATACCTGCTTTACTTGCTGCATAACTACTTTGCCCTGCATTTCCCCTAATACCAATAATCGAACTCATATTGATGATACTTCCAGATTTCGCTTTCATCATTGGGCGAATAACCTGCTTGGTCATATTGAAGATACTTTTCAAGTTAATATCAATTACTTCATCCCACTGCTCTTCGGTCATGCGCAATAAAAGATTGTCTTTAGAAATGCCTGCATTGTTTACACAAACATCAATGGCACCAAACTCTTTAACTGTATCGTTTACCAATAATTCGCAATCTGCAAAAATACCTGCATTGCTTTTTACAGCTTTTACTTTAACACCCAATGCTTCAATTTGTCTAGCCAATGATGCTGCTTTTTCTGCACTGCTATCACTTACATAAGTAAATACAATATGGCTTCCTTGTTCTGCTAATTTTAATGCAATAGCAGCGCCAATTCCGCGAGCTGCGCCAGTTACAATTGATACTTTTCCTTCAAGTAGTTTCATGGTAAATTATTAATTAAAAAATGGATTATTAACGTGTTTGATGAGGCATCAATAATTTTATTTCCTCTATATATTTTCGCTCATTACTCAAGCGAGGTACTTTGTGTTGCCCTCCTAGTTTTCCTTTTTGCTTTAGCCAAGTATTAAAAATGCCTTTATCTAAAGCATGTACAAAAGGTAGGCTTAATGCAATGTCTTTGTAGCGCTTGGCTTCGTAATCGCTGTTGAGAGATTTTAACGCACAGTCTAGCTCATAAGCAAAATGGTCGGTACTTTCCGGGTGTTGATCAAATTCAATTAACCATTCATGCGCGCCTTTATTATTGTCTCCAAAATAAATAGGAGCTGCAGTATAATCATTTACCAACAAACCCGTTTTTTCACAAGCAATTGCTATAGCTTTATCTGCATTGTCGGCAATCAACTCTTCACCAAATGCGTTAATGTATTGTTTTAATCTTCCACTTACTTTTATTCTAAATGGATTTAGTGAAACAAATTGAATGGTATCACCAATTAAGTATCTCCACAAACCACCATTGGTACTAATTACTAATGCATAATTTTCTCCTAACACTACTTTATTTAAACCAATGGTACGGGGATTGGTTTTACCATATTCACTAATAGGCATGAATTCATAAAAAATACCATTCTCTACAAAAAGTAACATGCCCTCTTCATCTGGTTTATCTTGTGCAGCAAAAAATCCTTCGCTAGCATTGTACATTTCTAAATAACTACAACCTGGCCCAATTAATTTTTTAAACTGCTCTTTATAGGGTGTAAATGAAACACCACCATGTATATATAATTCTAAATTGGGCCAAACTTCTTTGAGTGTAGATTTTCCTGTGATGGCTAAAATTCTTTTTATTAAGATGAGCGTCCAAGTAGGAACACCAGAAATAGAACTTACATCTTCTTCTATAGTACTTTGAGCCAGTCTTTCAATTTTTTCCTCCCATTCATCCATCAACGCTATGGATAGTTCAGGGGTTCTAATCCAATTGGCCCACATGGGCGTGTTTTGCAATAACACCGCACTCAAATCGCCATATTGCATATCATCATTCACTTGGCTTATTTGATGACTTCCTCCAATTACCAATGCTTTACCCGTAAGCAAATCACTTTCGTTGCGATTATTATAATAAATAGTTAGTACATCTTTAGCACTTTGAAAATGGCAATCTTCTAAGCTCTCTTTCGTAATTGGAATGAACTTGCTTTTATCGTTGGTAGTGCCGCTGCTTTTTGCAAACCAGCTTACAGGGGTATTCCACAAAATGTTTTCTTCGCCCTGCATAATTCGCTCTATATAGGGCTTAAGGTCGTCGTATTCATGAATGGGCACTGCTTCTTTGAATTTGCGAATGCTAAAAAGTTCATTGAAACCATATTTTCTCCCAAATTCAGTGTTTTGCCCATGGGTAACTAGGTCTTGTAACACTTCCCGCTGAGCGGAGATAGGGTCACTAAGCCATTGTTCAATGCGCCAATGCCTTAAACGGGCTAAACGTGATATTGCGGGGCTAAATAACTTCATAATTGGGATAGGGCAAAATACTAATTCCACCCCATATTATCAATAAGCGCTAAAAATGTACAAGTACATGTTAATAAGCATCCATTGAACTGGCTGGATTGTCTCTGGCCATATCTATGATCCAATCTTTGCGCTTGAGCTCAAAATTGGTTCCCAAATACAATCGGCGAACATGCTCATCATCCGCCAATTCCTCGGCTGTTCCATGTTTGAAAATCTTGCCCTCAATTAACAAATAAGCCCTATCACAAATAGAAAGGGTTTCATTAACGTTATGGTCGGTTATGAGGATGCCAATATTCTTATATTTCAATCGGGCAACTACTGTTTGAATGTCTTCTACTGCTATGGGATCCACGCCAGCAAAGGGTTCATCTAATAAAATAAACTTAGGGTCAACCGCCAATGCCCTAGCAATCTCCGTTCTTCTGCGTTCACCCCCACTAAGGCTATCGCCGTTATTGGTGCGCACATGGTGCAGGTTAAATTCATCTAATAATGACTCTAATTTATGCGATCTTTCGGCCTTGGTAAGCTTGGTCATTTCTAGCACAGCCATGATATTGTCTTCTACACTAAGCTTTCTAAAAACACTGGCTTCCTGTGGCAAATAGCCAATACCCATTTGGGCGCGCTTATACATGGGAAGCTTGGTAATATCTTGGTCATTTAAAAAAACTGTACCCTGATCTGGCTTAATTAAGCCCACCACCATATAAAAACTGGTGGTTTTGCCCGCACCATTGGGGCCCAGCAAACCCACAATCTCTCCCTGCTGCACCGAAACAGATACATTGTTTACAACGGTTCTGCCCTTATAGCTTTTTACGAGGTCCTTGGTATGTATGGTGAGGTTCACAATAATGGTTTATACAAAAATAGCTTTTATTATAAAAGCATTACACTTTAGCATAATCCTTTAACAGAAGCTTTATCAAACAAAATCAGGATGTATATTGCAGTCCATTTAACTATTTGGTGAATTATGAAAGTTACCGAGCATATTCAACAGGCTAAAAATACATTGATCTCTTTTGAGGTTTTACCCCCTTTAAAAGGCAAAACCATTCAACATGTATTTGATCATTTAGATCCATTAATGGAGTTTAAACCTTCGTGGATTAATGTTACTTATCATAGAAGTGAAACTGCTTTTAAGAAAAAAGTAGATGGCACTTTTGACAAGGTTGAAGTGCGCAAGCGCCCGGGCACTGTAGGTATTTGTGCGGCTATCATGAACCACTATAAAATTGATACCGTTCCGCATTTTATTTGTGGTGGTTTTAATAAAAGAGAAAGTGAAGATGCCCTCATTGATTTGAATTTTTTAGGGATTGATAATGTATTGGTATTACGTGGCGATGCTGCCAAGAACGAAGCTAGTTTTGAGCCAGAGGCAGATGGTCATAAATATGCGATTGATTTACAAAAGCAAGTAGTTAGTTTAAATAACGGTATCTATTTAGATGAGGACATTCAAAATGGTGGCAAAACCAATTTCTGTATTGGTACAGCTGGATACCCCGAAAAACATTTTGAAGCACCCAATTTAGAATTAGATTTAAATCGCTTAAAAGATAAAGTAGATGCTGGTGCCGATTATATTATGACCCAGATGTTTTTCGATAATCAAAAGTTTTTTGATTATGTAAAAGCTTGCAGAGACATGGGGATTAATGTACCCATCATACCAGGATTAAAACCCATTACCAATAAAAAACAATTGTCGGTACTACCTAGAATATTTCATGTAGATATTCCTACCGATTTATCTAATGCCATCATGAAATGCAAAACCGATCAGGAATGTGAGCAGGTTGGTGCAGAATGGTTAATTCAGCAAAGCAAGGAGCTAAAAGCCTTTGGTGTACCGGTTTTACACTATTATACCCTGGGTAAACCCAAGGTAATTTGGAATGTGGTGAATGCGATTATTTAATTTTGCTGTTTAGCTTCCATCAATTTGTCGAACTGTTCCAACGAAAGTTGTTTGGCAATTATGCGCTTATTGCTATCCAATAAATAAAGTGTTGGTGTTTTAAAAATATCATAGAGCTGACGATAGTTGGGAACACCTGCTTTTTCTTCTTGCTGTTTAGCTTCTTTGGTTTGATAGGCATGCACCCACTCTTTGGATAATTGTTTTTCTGCAATAAATTTTTTCCAAGCAGGCACTTCATTTTCATAAATATTAACCGAATAAATTGCTACTCCTTTTGCCTTCCATTTTGCTTTGTATAAAGAATCTAATTGAGGTATTTCGTCTTTACAATGCCCACAATTAGGATCCCAAAAAGCCACTACAGTAAAGGGCGCTTTGATACCATATAAAGATTGTTTCTTTCCTGTTGTATCGGTTAAATCTAATACGGGTGCGGGTAGCCCTAATTGATTGGCCATTAAGCTATATGCCCTTTCGGTAATGGTTTTTCTAGATGCAGGATTTAATAAATTAGTATCTCCCTTGGCATAAAAATTTTCGAATAAATAAACAAATACTTTGTCTTGACCCATAAATTCTGGATTCATGTATTTGTTGGTAAACTTGGTAAGCAAGTATGGATAAATTTCATTGCCCGATCTGGCAGAGAGCAACATGTATTTTACATCACTGATAATTGAGTCTGGCTCGGGTGAAACATAATACTTAAAATAGTCATCTAGTTTAGATTCAAAAAAAGGCGTTCTCAACAATCGGTTATCATTAAACAAAACATCATCCCAATAATGCGATTTTACATAATGAAATGGATACAAAGAATCCACTTTGCCTTTTACTATAGGCATGGCAGGTTGGGAAGGCCTTTTCATCACATTAAACAATAAAGTAAGCAGTGAATTGGGATACTTGGCAGCAACATTGCTTCTATATGCATCTAACTCGGAGTCTATTTTTAGGATAGAATTGCGCAGGTTATTGGAATCCGCATATGTAGCAGCCGATTTATAGGAATCTTCTAGTTGAGCCTTGAACCTACCGCGTTCATTGGTAAAAACGGCATATTGTTTAAATAAATCATTGTCGGGAGAGCCGATGATTCGGGCATTTTCTTTATTAGCAGTATCGGCTACAATGCTGAATTGCTGTTGATCATCCATCAATAATTCAAACTGAATGGCATAATTAGGAGAAACCACAAAATAAATACCCCCGGTTAACTTTTTGGACCCTGCAAACCTACCCTGGCTTTGCCCATTTAATTTGGCAGAATCTACCAAGGTCATGCCTTTTCCAAAATAACTGCCCAAGTAAACTGTACAGTTTTTTAAGGGGGTTAAGGTAATGGGTATTGAATGGCCCTTTACTGGTGCGGGTTTTGCAGAAATTACCGCTGATTTTGAAGTAGTAGCTGGTTTTTGTGCCACCAGTACCAAGGAACTAGCTAAAAAAAATAAATTGATCAATAAAAAGCGCATAGCATTAAGTTGAGTATAAAATTAAGTAAATAATCGGGCTTACATTTGCCTACGTGAGAAAGCAACGAAAAACGATCGTACTAGAAAAAGTACTGGTACAAGACTATGCTGCCGAGGGAAAATCATTGGCAAGGGTAGATGGAAAAGTTATATTTATTGAAGGGGCTGTTCCCGGAGACTTAGTAGACGTTCAATTGTCTAAAAATAAACAAGACTGGGCCGAAGGTCACACCATTCATATTCATGCATATTCTGCCGATAGAGTTACCCCTTTTTGCGAACATTTTGGTGTATGTGGTGGTTGCCAATGGCAAATGTTGCCTTACGAAAAGCAATTGTTTTATAAACATAAGCAGGTAACCGACAATCTTACCCGTATTGCTAAAATTCCTTTGCCCACTATTGAGCCCATTGTAGGGGCCAAGCAAACCGAGTATTACCGAAATAAAATGGAATATACTTATGCCACGCGCAAGTACATTCCAACAGAAGAATTTAGACAAATGAAAGCCGCAGGTGCCGATTTTAACAATCAACCCGGCGCTGCAGGTTTTCATGTACGCGGTTTTTTTGATAAAGTAGTAGAAATAGATACTTGTTATTTACAATCAGAGCCCACCAACCAAATTAGAAAAACCATTGCTGCTTTTGCCATTGAGCATGATTTGCCTTTTTATGATATTAAAAAACACCAGGGTTGGATTCGCAACTTGCTTATCAGAAATACCAGTACGGGAGAGTTGATGGTGAACGTGGTGATGGCCTATGATGCAGGGGAACAACGCATACAATTATTAGAATTGTTGATGAAGCAATTTCCACAGATCACTACACTATTGTATACGATTAATAGTAAAAACAACGACAGTTTACAAGATCAAACACCTATTACTTATTTTGGCAAAGGCTATATCATAGAAAAACTAGAAGACCTTCAATTTAAAATAAGCCCTAAGTCATTTTTTCAAACCAATACCAAACAAGCTGAGCAACTGTATAATATTACCAGAAACTTTGCAGAACTAAATGGAACGCAACTTGTTTATGATTTGTATTGTGGAACGGGTAGTATTGGATTATTTGTTAGTAAACAGGCTAAAAAATTGATTGGTGTTGAAGTTGTTGCAGACGCTATTGAAGATGCCAAAGAAAATGCAGCATTGAACAATGTGCAACATGCCTCTTTTTTTGCAGGTGATGTAATTGATATTTGCGATGATGCTTTTTTTGCAACACATGGCAAGCCCGATGTGATCATAACCGATCCACCAAGGGCAGGTATGCACGAAAAATTGGTAAAGAAATTATTGGAAATAGCTGCCCCCACTGTAGTGTATGTTAGTTGTAACCCTGCAACGCAAGCAAGAGATCTTGGTTTACTCAGTGAAAAATACAGCGTAACAAAAATACAGCCGGTAGA
>VIKJ01000012.1 GCA_008080615.1 Chitinophagaceae bacterium
TAAAGTTGTGGGTACAGAGGACGGTGTAAAAGCAGTTTCTGATGCGATGGGGAATTCTGTAAAGTTATTAGAAGATCCAGATTTAGCCCCAATACTTATGGGTATTGTTTTAGGTGTCATTTTGGGATCTTTGCCAATCAATTTTCCTGGAATGCCAGTAGCAGTTAAAGTAGGTTTGGCAGGTGGACCTTTAATTATTGCTTTGTTGTTATCAAAATTTGGAAATGTTTTATACCTAAGTAATTATACTACTCATAGTGCTAACTTGATGATTCGAGAACTTGGCATTAGTTTGTTTTTAGCTAGTGTTGGGTTAAGCAGCGGTGGAAATATTGGAGCTGCATTTGGCAATGGACAAGGATATGTTTGGATTGTTATGGGTATATTAATAACTGTAATTCCATTGGTTCTAGTGGGTGTTATTGCAAAAATATATTTCAAAAAAACATATTTTGAAATATGTGGACTGTTGTCTGGTGCATCTACAGATCCGCCTGCCTTGGCCTTTGCTACAAAGCTAGCAGTAAGCGATATACCGTCGGTAACTTATGCAACAGTTTATCCTTTAACAATGATTTTAAGAATTGTTGCAGCTCAGTTACTTATTCTATTATTTAGTTGAAAGGAATTTGGATAAATGAAATTTAATATTCCAATTTGTATTTTTTTCTGTTTACTTTATTTAATTGAAGCTAAAGCTCAATCTATACCAAAACAACAAATTAGAAATACCTATACTTGGGTTAGTTTAAATTCTAATTGGTATTTAAAACCTAAATTTTTTTTAGTAGGGGATATTCACATAAGGGAAAATGATTTTTTTACTTCTAACTCATTTTACTTTGGCAGAATAGGAATTGGGTATCAAATTAATGAAAAACTAAATAGCACTGTTGGATATGCGGTATTGTTATCAACTAATTCCGATGACGTTGCACCTATCAATAACGTTGAAAATAGAATTCACCAGCAAATTTCATTGAATTCTAAAATGGGTAAATTTAGTTTATTTCAACGCTGGAGGAATGAATTGCGATGGCAAAATCAATATATTCATAATGAAAAAATAGGGAGTACTAAATTTTCTGATAGAATAAGATATTTACTAAGTTTAAATTTTCAATTATTTAAAAATAAAAAATTGCCCCAGATTACATGTAGTAATGAATTGATGTTTCAGTTTGGTAATAACTTATCTAATAATATATTTGATCAAAATAGGGCCTTTATTGGGATTAAACAAAATATTACAAAGTCGCTTTCCTACGATTTTGGATACATGTATATATATCAGTCTAAAGTGAGTAGTAATATTATTAATCATGGAGATATAATGCGATTATTCTTTTACTATTCTTTAAAGAAATAGCATATTTAATGCGATTGTTCTTTAACGAATATCAGATTCGGTTGGTATGGGTAATTGTATATTAAACTCCTTATAATAATTAGATGCAGCTATTTTGTAAAACCATATAACGTCTTCTATACTTTGATGACCATGAATATCTGCTAGTTTAAATATTAATAAATACAGTATGCCTGCACCTGGTTCTGGGTGTATTTTTTTTGCTATATATGAAAGTTTATCGCTTTTGGGAATATCTCCTGAACTTCGATATTCTCTGAATAATCCAAAAGAGATATCATGTAATTCAACCGTTCTATATACAATAAGCTTTTCTTGAGTTAATTGTTCAAGTTCATTTCCGATTATTTCCATTGCTGCCATTAAACCTACTAAACCATGTCTTTTGTGTGCAGGTTTCCCAGTTAAAGGATGAGGTATGATTAAGGTTTTGTCTTCTTCAATTTTTCCTAAATCATGCAATAAAGCAACAATTTTTAAATGGTTCTTAACAGATTCTTTATCTAATTTTATTTGATGTAACAAACCAAATAGTTCTTTATAAAAACCTATTTCTGGGTAATTGAAAATATTTTCAATATTTTGATAAACGGCTTCAAGATGATGAGATAACATTACGCCTCTCTCATTTGTATAATGGCTGTCTATCGTTTTTAATGCAGTTTTCCACCAATTAGACGATTTTATCTTTGATTCTAAATAAATTACATCAAATTTGTTCTCATTCATTGTGTAAATTTAGTTGATTGGTTTTATTTTAAAGTATGAAAAATGCATTGGTAAAGTTACATATTGCTGTATTTCTAGTTGGGTTTACGGGCATTTTGGGAGTACTCATTCAGCTCAATCAAATGCCACTTGTATGGTATAGAATTCTTATAACTGTTTTAAGTCTTATTGTTTTACTCAAATTTAAAGGAAAAAGTGTGGGCTTGCCTTTAAAGTCTGTTAAGCACTTAATGCTTATTGGTGCTGTGATAGCTTTGCACTGGGTTTGTTTTTACGGAAGTATCAAACTTTCTAACGTTTCTATAGGGTTGGTTTGTTTTTCGGCTACAGGGCTATTTACTGCATTATTAGAACCACTATTAATAACCAAAAGAATTAGGGGTGTAGAAATATTGCTTGGATTGTTAACCCTAGCAGGAATTTATTTAATTTTTCATTTCGATGATCGTTATCAATTGGGAATAATTGTAGGGCTGATATCTGCCTTTTTAGCTGCTTTATTTTCTGTATTGAACAAGAAGAATTTGGCAATTGCAGACGCTTCCATTATTATGTTATATGAATTATTTGGAGGGTTAGTTGTGCTTAGTTTATTAATGCCAGTTTACTTATATTTTTTCCCAACTATTTCTTTGATTCCCACTTGGGCAGATCTTGGCTGGTTGTTAATATTAAGTTGGGTTTGCACAATTGTTGCAATGAAACTTATGTTAGAGTCTTTGCAAAAAGTATCTGCCTTTACACAAAACCTAAGTTTAAATTTAGAGCCAGTGTATGCCATTATTATGGCTTTTATTTTATTTAAAGAAAACAAATTATTACAGCCTAGTTTTTATTATGGGGTAGCATTTATATTAAGCTCCGTTGTAATACAAATGATGCGAGTAGTTATTGGCAAAAAACATTGAACTATTCAACAGTAGAGTTTACAATCGTTTTAATGATTTCATCCATTTTTGATGCGCTTATATTAATTCCTTCAAGCAGTTCTACAATTTCTGGATCTGATATTTTCTGCTTAATAATAGACAGAACATCAATAATACCCATAATATTGGTTAGTGGAGCCCTTAATTCATGCGATTGTAAGTAAGCAATTTTCTTCAAACGTTCATATTGCTCTATAACTTTTAATTCTGCTTTTTTCCTTTCATTAATAATGGTGCTATTAATTACAACACCTAATAAGTGTTGGTCTTCATCAAATACTGGGTAATATAAAAATTCAACCCATATGCTCACATCATTATTTAGTTGTAATTTCCGCTCACTTTTTACGATGCCTCCTTTTAGTGCTTTATTGAAATTACTTTCAAAATATTCTAGTAATCCGTTAGGTATAAAATCATATATTGATGATCCTATTTCTAGTTCTTTTCCAAAAAAAGCAATGGTTTGTTCTTTAGCAACCCTATTGAAACTTAGTACTTTTTTATCAATGCTTACCAAAGTATTAGAGTCAACAGTGCTGTCTAAGATGGCTTTTAACTTTAGTTGACTTTCTTTAAGTTCTATTTCTTTCTTCTTCTTAGTTGTACTGTCTTTTATATAACATATAATTCCTTCTTTAGATGGATAAACCGTAGCAGCATAAATTCTATCTGGCGGCCATGCTTGTTCAAATTGCACGGTTTCATTTTTTTCCATTGCAGATCTAATCGCATTCGAATAAGGCTCATTTGGAGATTCCGGGAAAAGATTCCAAAAATTTTTCCCTAACATTTCTTTTCTTGGCTTACCTGCAATTTGTTCAAAAACTTTATTGATTCTGGCGAATTCCCAGTTCTTGTTTAGTGTAAAAAAACCATCGGTAATACTGTCTAAGTATTCATTAATTTGGTAGAGGTATTGTTCAATTGTACGTTGATATTCAGAACTTTCAGTAATATCGTATCCAATACATGTAATAGATGCAGGATTACCCTGCTCATCTGCGCTACAAGTAAATTCCCAATGCGTTAAATATACTTTGGTTTTGGTTGGTTTTCGTATAGTAATCGTTTTACTTATTCCTGGTTCATGGATACATTTTGTAACAGTATTCGTTACTAAAACCAATTCTTCTGGGTGAACTGCGTAGGAGAATGGTTTGCCAATTGCAGTATCTCCAGGTTCTATAAAAGTTTTTTCAAATAAAGGATTCGCAAATTTATACAATCCATCCAATCCTATTTCAACTAGGTAGTAGTCACTAGCATTCCACAGAGCTTTCGCAATCTGATTTTCTTGAAGAATGGATATTGGCATTCGAAAAGTTATGTTTGAATATACTAATTTTTCTTTAAAACGGTTAAAATTCTACAATAAATCCAATTGTAGGTGTAACATTAGCATCCGTATTTTTTAGTAAAAAAGGAATAGCATTACTGCCGTTTTGTTGAATAGGTTGACCATTGGAAGTAAGGAATGCAGTGTTATCGGCATTTCTTTTAAATGTGTAAATATCTGGTGCGGTGCTCTTGGCCAAATACCAATTGGTAATATCAATAAAGAAATCTAAAGTTGTTTTTTTGAAATACCATTTTTTGTCTATTCTTATGTCACTTGAATTAAAATTATTAAGCCGTTGGCTATTGATTTGTGCATAATCCAAGTTGCCTGTTCCTAGTGTTAAATAATTTTGTTGGCTAGCAACTAAATCATAAGGGGTATAGGGCACCCCTCCTTGAAATCTAAATTTTAAACCTAATTCCCAATTTCTGTTGAATTTATACCCACCTACAAAAGAGAATAAATGTCGGTTATCCCAAGAACTTGCAGTGTAACTATTATTGGCATTGGTATATTGGCTTACAAAATAAGTATAACTCACAACACTAAAAAAGCGTTTGGTTAATTTTTGTTGAGCAAAAAATTCAAAGCCATATGCTCTTCCTTTGCCTGTACTTGAAATAGCTTCGTTCCCCAATACACTAAAATCTCCTCCTAAATTTGATAAGCTTATTCCATTGGTTTTACTAACCGGCACATTATTATACTTTTTATAAAATGTTTCAAAAGTAAATCTGGTATCAGCAGAAGGAAGGTATTCTAGGCCTGCTACATAGTGGGTGCTCTTTGTGTATTCCAAATTTTTATTAACTAATTGGTTATTGTTATCTCTAAATCCTAAAACGGTATAAGGTAGCAATTTAAAATAAGAGCCTATAGAAGCATTAAACGTAAATTTATTACTAATCACTGTACTGAGGGCAATTCTAGGAGACAGTTTTTTTAAAGGGTTCATTCCATTAGTAGTAAAACTATTTTGATCAAATCTAAGCCCTCCACTAATGCCTAATTTATTATTTAAAAATCGTTTCCCTATTTGGGTAAAAGCACCCAATTTTGCAAATGATATTGCTCCTGAAAATTGATTGAGAACTGCTGGGGTTATTATATTCCCAGCATTATCCGAAATCAATTGTTTTGTTTACATCAAACCTTAATTTATTTTCTGTTTCTCTCGAATTAAAGAAAAGGGTTCTTAGCCCTTTTATTGGACCTAAATTATTTTCATATTTCTCTAATTGGTTGTTAAATGCATTTCTACTGATAGCTAAATTCCAATAGCCATTTTTCACCAATTTTTTAATACTAGCACCAACAGTATAATTCCATTGATTAATGGATGGATTACTATTGAGCGCATATAATTTTTCTGGAGTGGCTTCTTTAGGTGCTGCAAAACTAAATTCATCAATGGCCGCAATTCCTAAAAGGGTTAGGGTAGTAGTTTTATTCAATTGGCTACTGATTTTATATTGAAAATCCCAATAGTTTGGTCTGATAGGAAGGTCAATTGCTTTAAATAGTAATTGTAAATAACTTCTCCTGGCTGAAGCAAGGAAACTGGTTTTGCCATTTTTAGAAAGTGGTCCATCTAATGTAGCCGCCAATTCAGTTCCACTTAATCTAACATTTCCTTGTAAATGATTGGTATTTCCTTTTTTTTGTTTGAATTCAAAAACGCCTGATAGGGCATTATCGAATCGCGCATCAAATGCAGAAGAACTTAATTTAACTTCCTCTATAAAGCTCACATTTAAAATACCTGCTGGCCCACCTGCAGAACCTTGAGTAGCAAAGTGATTGATTACGGGTATTTCAATTCCATCTAAATAGTATACGTTTTCATTGGGTGCTCCACCTCTTATAATAATATCGTTTCTAAAACCAGCAGTGCTGGCTGTTCCACCTACGCCGGGCAATGCTTGTATTACCCTAGATATATCAAAATTTCCACCTGGGTTGCTTTTTATTTCTTCTGTGGTGAGCCTTTGTACACTTAAGGGTGTTTCTAGCGTAGCCGCTTTGGCGGATTTATTTCTTGCTGTACTAGTAACGGAAACATCATTTAATACTGTTACAAAAGGGTCTAATTCAATTCCTATGTTATTTTCATTACCAACACTTATGGCAATATTGTACCTGATTTGTGTATTAAAACCCAAAGCTTTAATTGTTATGGAGTAGGCGCCCGGGGTTATTCCTGCAATTCTAAAATACCCAGCACTGTCGGAAATAGCTGTTTTTATTGTTGTTAACTGAATAGTGGCGCCTGCAACAGGCTGTTGACTGGTTTTATTTAAAATAGTTCCCGTTAAAACACCATTGGATTGAGCTTTAGAAGCATAAAAGGAGCCTATAAGCAAAAGGAGGGATATCGATTTTAAGCAGAGTTTCATAGCTATTTATCCATTTATCAAATTCAAGCTTATAACAAGCTAATATGTATATTGTTTAATTATCTTCGGAATCCACAAAATTAAGCTCAACATGAGAATAATCACTTCTTTTACTTTATTGCTTTTGGCAACTGTTGCTTTTGCTCAAAAAAAGCCTTTGGATCATTCCGTTTATGATGGATGGCAGAACATTGTAGAAAGAACCATTAGCAATGACGGAAAATACATTGCATTTACAGTAAACCCTCAAGAGGGTGATGGAACATTAATGGTTAAAACTGCAGATGGAGCAACAAAAGCCATTATTGCCCGAGGTTATGGAATGTCTATTGCTGATAATAGCCAATTTTTGGTTTGTAGAATTAAACCACTATTTAGTGAAACTCGTGATGCGCGCATCAAAAAAAAGCGCCCCGATGAAATGCCAAAAGATAGTTTGGCCATTGTAGAATTAAGCACTGGAAAAATAACCAAGATAGCCAGAATTAAAAGTTTTAAAATACCAGATGAGTCTGGCATATATGTAGCTTATTTATTAGAAAAATCATTGCCAGAAACACCTAAGCCGAGAGTTGAATTAGATTCGGCTGCAAGATTAAATGCAATGGTAATGATGGCCGATAGTTTATTGCGTGTGGCTGATAGTATTCGCAATAAAGCTAGTGAAGCAAAAATAAATGGATTGGCAGTATTGCAATCTGCAAGAAATTTAAGAGGAACTTTACCAAGGGCAACTGAAGAACCTTTTGAAGAAGGAACTGAATTGGTTGTTAAGAATTTAGTTACCGGGGAAAGTAAAACCTATAAATTGGTTAGTGAGTATTTCTTTAATAAAAAGGGAACTGTTTTATTAATTGAAACAACTAAAAAAACAGGAGACAATAAAGTAAAGCCTAGTGTTGTTAAAATTAATTTGGCTTCTGGAAATGCGGCAACTGTTTTTGTTGGATTCAATGATGCTAAAGGGTATAGGATGGATGAAGAAGGAAAGCAGTTGGCATTTGTTGCAGAAAGGGATAGTAGTGCCAAATCATTACAGAAATTTTATCAATTGTATTACCATTCTGATGGATCAGATAGTGCTAAACTCATTGCCAATAGAAATACCAATGGTGTTCCTGCAGGATCTACCATTGGTGAATTTTCAAATATCAGTTTTAGTAAAACAGGAAAACGATTATTCTTTGGTACTTCACCAATACTTCCTGTAAAAGATACTTTAACGCCCGATTTTGAGCGGGTTAGCGTAGATATATGGGGGCAAAAAGACGACTATATTCAACCTGTGCAATTAAGGAATTTAGAAAATGAATTAAGAAGATCACATTTGGCTCGATATGATTTTAATACTCAATCTGCTGTTCAATTAAGTACTGCTGCTTATGCAAGAGGAGTACAACCAACAATGGAAGGGGATGGCAAGTATTTTTATGGGGTAGCCGATGAGGGTAAAAGAATTGCTACACAATGGCAGGGCTATTCATTAAATGATTTGTATGTAATTGATCCTGAAACTGGGTCAAAGAAACTGATACTCAATAATTTCAAAGGCAATGCAATGCCTTCATACACGGGTAAATACTTATTAATGTATGATGAAGTAAAGAGAGGTTATTCCGCTTACGATGCATCACTTCAAAAAGTAGTATCAATAGGAAAAGATATTAATACAGCATTGTATGATGAAGAAAATGATGTGCCCGATGATCCTAACGCATACGGAGTTATGGGTTGGACAGAAAACGATGAAGCAGTTTTAGTGTACGATATGTATGATATATGGAAGGTTGATCCTACAGGAGTTGCTCCATCAGTTTGTTTGACAGGTGGATTGGGTAGAAAACAAAAATTAACTTTTAGGAATATTGTATTAGATAGAGAAGAACGATTTATAAAAAATGGTCAACATTTATTATTATCTGTTTTTAATAATATCAACAAGGGTAGTGGATTAAAAGCGTATAATTTGGGTGAAACATTTAGTTTGAATGGCTCTATTACCTATCCTACAAGGGTTGCAAATGCTATTAAAGCAAAAGATGCAACTGTGTATAGTTTTAGTACTGAAACCTATCAGCAATCTCCTAATATCAAGGTAAGTGCAGTTTTAGATAGTAGTAGCATTGTTGCAGGAAATAATTTGTATCAACCCAACCAACAACAAGCTAATTATACATGGGGTTCTGCTGAGTTGTTTAAGTGGAAAGCTTATACCGGAAAAGAAACGGAAGGTGTATTGTATAAGCCTGAGAATTTCGATCCAACTAAAAAGTATCCAATGATTGTTTATTTCTATGAAAGAAATGCCAATACTTTGTACTCATACAATGCTCCAGCGCCAACACCTTCCCGTTTGAATATCCCCTTTTTTGTAAGCAGGGGTTACATTGTATTTGTTCCAGATATTTGGTATAAAACGGGTTATCCAGGACAAGGAGGTTATGATCATATAGTTAGTGGAACAAGGGCGTTGATTAAGAAAGGCTTTGTTGATAGTACTAAAATTGGTTTGCAGGGGCAAAGTTGGGGTGGATTCCAAATTGTTTATTTGATTACTAAAACAAATTTATATGCGGCTGCTTGGGCTGGTGCTCCTGTTGCGAATATGACCAGTGCATATGGTGGAATCAGATGGGGAACAGGCTTAAACAGACAGTTTCAATATGAAAAAACACAAAGTAGAATAGGAGCAAATCTTTGGGAAAAGCCCCAATTGTATATTGAAAACTCTGCTTTGTTTTCTTTGCCTAAAGTTAAAACGCCATTGGTAATCATGGCCAATGACGCTGATGATGCAGTGCCTTGGTATCAGGGTATTGAAATGTATACAGGCATGAGAAGATTGGGTAAACAAGTATGGATGCTCAATTATAATAATGAAGCACATAATTTAGTAGAGCGTAAAAACAGAAAAGACATACAAATTAGAGAACAGCAGTTTTTTGATTATTTATTAAAGGGCGATAAGCCTGCAAAATGGATAACAGAAGGCGTTCCTGCAATAATGAAGGGCAGGGATAGGGGATTGGGTTACTAATTTCAATTTTTATTTTGCTTACAGCCACTCCAAAAGGGTGGCTGTTTTGTTCTATTTTTGTAATTCAACTATTTTATTTGAGCGCTACTTTCTTTTTATTTACGCCCCCGTTTACGCAATTGAATACGCCGTATCCTGCAACGGCCTATCTCAAAGGGTTTTTAAATACAAAACAAATATCCAGCTATCAGGCCGATTTAGGGATTGAAACTACCAATGCTATATTTAGTAAAAATGGTCTTATCGAATTATTTAATAAGATTGAGCAGTTAACCCTTAATCAAACAGAAACGGTTAGTGTTAATATTCAACGAATGATTGCGTTGAAGGATCATTATATATTCACCATCGAAGAAGTAGTTCATTTTTTACAGGGCAAAAATCCTACGATGGCCCACTTAATTAGCAAGCGTAATTATTTACCAGAAGCAGCCAGATTTGATCAAGTTGATGAGTTAGATTGGGCATTTGGTTCAATGGGAATACAAGATAAAGCCAAACACTTGGCTACTATGTATTTAGAAGATTTGTCTGATTTAATAAAGGAAACTGTTGATGCTCATTTTGGATTTAGCAGATATGCAGAAAAGCTTGGAAGATCGGCTAGTAAATTTGATGAACTCTATGATACTTTACAAGAACCACTAAGTTATATAGATGAAATTCTAGTAAAAATACTAGAACAGAAAATGGAAATGATACGGCCGGAAATTGTGGCTATTTCTGTTCCATTTCCTGGAAATTTATATGCCTCACTTAGATGTGGGCAATGGATAAAAAAACAATATCCCAATACTAAAGTATTGATGGGTGGTGGTTTTGCGAATACTGAATTGCGTTCAGTTTCTGATGCCCGCGTATTTGAATTTTATGATTTTATTTGTTTAGACGATGGCGAAGCACCTATTGAATCGGTTTATGAATATGTAAAGGGGAATAAAAAAATCGATGAATTAAAAAGAACATTTACATTGGTTAATGGCAAAGTAACTTATTTTAATAATGCCAATTGTAAAGACTATAAACAGGGCGAAGTAGGTACACCCGACTATTCCGATCTGCTGTTTGATCAATATATTTCTGCAATAGAAGTAGTAAATCCAATGCATCGAATGTGGAGTGATGGCCGTTGGAACAAATTAACAATGGCGCATGGTTGCTATTGGGGCAAATGTACTTTCTGTGATATCTCATTAGATTATATTAAACTATACGAGCCAATCGCTGCACAATTGCTATGCGATAGAATGGAAACAATTATTGCTCAAACTGGGCAAAATGGATTTCATTTTGTAGATGAAGCAGCGCCTCCTGCGCTTATGCGTGAATTGGCATTAGAAATCATCAGAAGAAAATTAGTAGTAAGTTGGTGGACGAATGTTCGTTTTGAAAAAAGCTTTACTAGAGATCTTTGCATATTGTTAAGGGCTTCTGGGTGTATAGCTGTTTCTGGTGGATTAGAAGTTGCTTCGGATAGGCTTTTACAATTGATTCAAAAAGGGATTACTGTTGCACAGGTTGCCAGGGTAACAAGTAATTTAACTGAAGCTGGTATAATGGTACATGCCTATTTGATGTATGGTTTTCCTACACAAACTGAACAAGAAACAATTGACTCACTAGAAATGACCCGGCAAATGTTTAAGTTGGGCATACTGCAATCGGCTTTTTGGCATTTATTTACCATGACTGCACATAGCCCTGTAGGTATAGATCCAGCCAAATACAGTGTACGTAAGCTGTCTAATGAAATAGGAAGTTTTGCTAATAATGATATTGATCATATTGATCTTACAGGGGCAGACCATACTGTGTTCGGATTTGGATTGGCAAAATCATTACTCAATTATATGCATGGCACTCATTTAGATGATCCCTTGCATAAATGGTTTGATTTTAAAGTTCCCAAAACAAGTATTGATCCAAATTATATAGCCAATATATTAAATGAACCAGAACTTACTGCTACAAAACCAACAGCTAAAGTAATTTGGATGGGTAAATATATTGGCACAGAAATCATTACCAAATCTAAAAAGGGGAGTACTTGGGAAATAGCCAACTTAAGTTTTGTTACAAAAAAATCAACTATTCAAATAAGTGTAGGAAAGGCGGAAGGGGAATGGCTTGCATCTATGCTAACAAAATTGTTCATTCAACAGGCTAAAACCTATACACTGCAAGAAGTTAAAGAAGACTTTGAAACTGCAGGGCTAGAAAATTTTGAATTATTTTGGGACAATAAGCCAGTTACTAATTTATACAAATTGGGTTTACTTGTTTTATAAAAATGATTCTATTCAAATGCTAAAAATGAATCTCACTACATTTATTAACTAGTTATTTTTCATGGCTAAGTAAACGCCGTTTGTCCATCCAAAACCGTCTTGATTGGGATATTCACCTCCACCTGCAATCACTTTTGTATTAGATACATTGTATTTCTCCATCATCTTACCTGTTTCCGCAAATGTTTTTTCGTTTAGAGAAAGCCAATTCTTTTTAATTTTTTCTGCAGTTGAATTGTTTTCATCCATTGTTTTTAACCCTTTATATGCAATCCATTGAAGAGGGGCCCAGCCATTAGGAGCGTCCCATTGTTGATGGGTATGATTGGTTGTTGTTATTAATCCCCCTGATTGAAGGAATTGATCAGTAATTATTTTTTCTATGGATTCAATTTGATCAATTGTAGCAATATGAAAGAATAAAGGAAATGTAGCAGCTAATGTATAATGAGGCGTTTGTGTTTGTTTGATAAATTGGTAATCAAAAAAGCATTTTTTTTCTTCGTTCCAACAATAGTGTTGAATTGCTTTTTTTCTTTGCTCCGATTTTATTAGAAATGCTTTACCAGTTGATTGATCATTTTTATTAAAATACGCTGCTGAAATAATTACTTCTACAAAAAATAATAAACAGTTTAAGTCGATAGGGATAATTTGGGTAGTTTCAATCGTATGCATATTTACACCATCTCCAAACCATCTACTGCTAAAGTCCCATCCAGATTCAGCGGCTGCTCTTATGTTGCGATATACTTCATTATTTTCAGCAGTTGATTCTGCAGCAATTTGTTCATCTTCTATAAAGGCTTCTGGCCTAGGGGTGTTTTTATCATCCCAATAGCGGTTTAAAACAGATCCGTTGTTTAGTCTTACAACTCTTCTGTGCTCTACTTTAGAAGGGCTTAAAGATCCGGAACCTTCCATCCAAAATTGGTACTCTTTTTCAATCTGTGGCAAATAGGATTGCACAATACCCACGCCTTTAACATCCATTAGAACAGACACCATTAATGCAAAAAAAGGAGGCTGACTTCTGCTTAAATAATAGGTTCTATTTCCATTAGGAATAAATCCAAACTGGTCTATTAAATAAGCAAAATTATTCACCATGTTTTCTATCAAGTCTACTCTGCCACTCTCTTTTAAGCCAAGCATAGTAAAATAGCTATCCCAATAATATATTTCTCTAAACCTTCCGCCAGGAACAATATAGGGGTTGGGTAAAGGGATTAAAGTACCTGCCTGCTGATCGGGTTTACGGGTTAATTCATCCCATAAATCTGATAAATGCAATTCAATACTTTTATTAGATGAACTGTAAACAGCTTCTCTTTCTTTTGGATAGGTAAAATTGGCTTCTACAAAGGAGACTAAGTCAAAACCAATTGAATCTTTTGTGTTTATATATTTTTCTACAATAATTTCAGATGAAAATTTAGGAACACAATCAACAAAAAACTTAGAGTCTGAGAATATTCCACTGCGTTGAACATCTTCATATAAAGGAGAAAGTGATTCTATATATAATAACATCATTGAATATTTAAAAATGGCTAGAAAAAATTAAGCTACAACCTTTGCTTGTAATTTTTTAAAAATAAATAAGCAAACAATTAAAATACTCATGGGAACCAACGAAAAATAAAATGCAGTTTGACCATCATATCGTTCAAAAATATTCCCAGTGATAATAGATCCTGTTGTTCCTCCTAATGCAGAGAAAATGATAATTAAGCCAGACATCAATCCATGCTTCTTCTTAGGAAGGGTACTTAAAATAATTGAGTTTACTGCCGGATAAATAGGTGCTAACAGTAAACCAATTAATGGGAAAATAAATGCCGCAATGGGTGCATCTCCCCAACCTGTAACTGTTTTGCCCGCTGCGTTATTCGATAATGGTATTGCAAGTAATACTAATGAAGCAGCTGCTACCAAACATATACTTAAAACCAATAACCAGTTGAATCTTTTTAAAACCAAGCCTGCTAAAAATCTGCCCAATGCTGTAGATCCTGCTAATATGCTGGCCATTTGTATGCTCAAGGCTACTGGTAGCATTAAAACTTTATTATTAAAAGTGGGTAGCCAACTCATGATACTTTGTTCAATGAGAACATAAAAAAACGCGCAAAGAATAAATATGAGTACCAGCGGGCTTGCTAATAATTTAAACATTTCGGAAAACTCACTAACTAGCGAAGTAGGGGTATCGCTTGCAAGAGATGACTCGTCTAGTGGAGTTGAAAGAAGTAAAACAAATGCAATGGCGCATAATCCACCTAAGAAATAATAAACAGTTAACCAGGTGGTAGATTGAGGATTGTTATTGTCTACAAAATAACTAAATATAAAATACCCAGTTAAAATCCCCACCATAAAAAAGGATTCTATAAAGCTCATTAAACTTATATGCTCTTTCTCAGAGTTTGTAATTAAGCCTATTGTACTGTATACCGACATTTTGATTAAGGCAAAACTGCTGCCTACGGCTGCAAACAATAATTTAGTTGCTCCAAAACTATGCGTACTTGGCATGATGAAACAAATGGTTGCAATAAAGCCAAGCGCAATAAGCATGGCATTTCTATATCCAATTCTTACTATATAAGATGAAATAAGAAATGATACAAAGGCAATACTAAGGTCTTTAAATGCCTCTAATACAGAAGCGTCTCCTTGTGAAATACTGTAATTGTTTTGCACTTGTAATATAACAGTACCTACGCTGTTCAAGAGGATTGCAAAAACAAAGTAATTTAAAAATAAGGCAGTTTTGATTCTCCAGAATTTCATTGGCAAATTTTATAGATACCAATTTACGGTTTCTTATCTTCACAGTATGCGAAACCTGCTATTTGTAATCATTTTTCTAAGCCTAATTGCCTGTATGCAACCCAAATCAGCCCAACATTTTGCTTTTAGATTAAAACCTGGTCAAGATTTATATCAAAGTATCGACTCTATTGTAAAAGCGAATCAAATAAATGCTGGATGGATTGTTACCTGTGTAGGAAGTTTAACCAATTATCATATTCGTTTTGCCAATCAGCCAAATGGCGTTGAAGGGCAGGGGCATTTTGAAATTGTAAGTTTAGTGGGAACATTGTCTAATACTGGTTCACATATACATATATCTATTTCGGATAGTTTGGGTAATACCATTGGGGGGCATTTATTGGAAGGCTGTAAAATTTATACTACTGCAGAAATGGTGATTGCCTCTACTAATGAATTTACTTTTTCACGAGCCGAAGATGGTTCTACACCTTGGAAAGAATTACAAATCAACACAAAAAAATAAGAGGGTAAGCCAATAGCCACCCTCTTATCAAAAGCATTATTTAAATAACCTTGGTTAGGTCATTTTGCGTTTTTTACATATTTCTCCACCCATTGAAATTGCTCCCACAAAACGTGTAACAAGTTTTCCTTGCCTCTGTATCCATGTGCTTCATAAGGCATGTATACAAAACGAACAGTACCACCATTTCCTTTGATTGCTGCAAATAAACGCTCTGAATTAATGGGGAATGTGCCTGTATTATCATCCATTTCACCATGAATTAATAAAATAGGTGTTTTAATTTTATCGGCGTAGCTAAAAGGGCTCATTTCATAATATAACTGTGGTGCTTGCCAATAAGTACGGTCTTCATTTTGAAATCCAAAAGGAGTAAGCGTTCTATTGTATGCTCCACTACGTGCTATACCTGCTTTAAATAAATTAGTATGCGCTAACAAATTGGCCGTCATAAATGCGCCATAACTATGGCCACCTACGGCCACTCTGTTTTTGTCTGCAACACCTAAGTTGGATAAATAGTTAATAGCTGCTTCTGCATTTAATTTTAATTGTGCAACAAAATCATCGTTTGGTTTTTTGTCTGCACTGGTTGCTACGATGGGCATTTCTGCATTTTCTAACACAGCATATCCTTGTGTAACATAATAGATAGGGGTGCCCCAATTCAAAGTAGTAAAACGATCTTTACTGCCTCTAACCTGCGCTGCATCAGCTGCTGAATTAAATTCACGGGGGTATGCCCACATTATTAATGGGAGTGGACCATCTTTTTCATTATTGTATCCTTTGGGTAAATATAAGTCGCCTGTTAAATCTACTCCGTCGGCTCTTTTATACTTAACCTTTTCTTTGGTTACACCTTCTAATGCAGGGTAAGGGTTGCTGAAATTGGTAATGGGTCTATCTGCAATTCTTAACATTAAATCTTTAATGTAAAAATTAGGCACTTCTTTTTGTGATTCCTTTCTGCTTAATAAAGTAAGTTTATTAGCATCAATCACTTCTACAATTGTTTCAAAACTACCTTCTGTTGCTCTCCAGATAATTTCATTTTTCTTTGTAGTTAAATCGAATTTAGCTAAAAAAGGAAGATCCCCTTTAGGAGATGAGCCTGTAGTATTATTCATCAAAATTTTAGTGCCATTGTCTACTAATTCAATCACTTCTTTGCCATATTGATTTTTTCCAGTTACAGGACGGCCAGGATTATTGTATTCATCTGTTTGATTGCGTTCAAATAACAATTCTAAAGTACCTGTGGTACCATTGTATCTACTTGCGCGAACAGTTTGTTTGGCTCTGGATATTTCTTGAACTAAAGCAAAAGTTGAATTGCCCCAAATAGTACCTTGGTATCGCATGGTTGTTTTAAAAAGTTCTTTAGAGCTTCCGTTAAATGGAGCTGCTAATGCGTATACTGCATCATGAAAAGGCACTTGCTTTTTAATTAATCCACTATCCAAAGGCATTGCCCAAGTAACAGTAGCAGCTTCATCGTCTTTCCAATCAAATCCTCTTGGTACATTTTGTGTATTATCATATCCAGAAGGTGTTCCTTCGGAAGAGGGCAATTCGGCAATAACTTTAACTGTTTTGCCTGTTAAATCGGTGATACTAACTGTTGAAGGAAATCCATTTGCTGTAACCAAATAGGAAAATGGTTTCTGA
>VIKJ01000013.1 GCA_008080615.1 Chitinophagaceae bacterium
AGTAAAGAACTATGAATAACTTTATAGTTCAATTATTGTTTATGAAAACCTCCTCATTCCTTATCCTACTTTTCTTGTTAGGATCTGCAATCTCCACTTCTGCACAAAAAACAATTCACACTTATTCACCCAACAAAAAAATTCAATTACATATTGAGCAATCGGTTGATGGAGCTATTACATACAGCATTAATTATAAAGAACAAGCTGTAATACTGCCATCCACTTTTAATTTCAAACTGAACAAGCCAAATCTGTTATTAAATAAGTTTACAATTACTGCAATAGACTCATCTAGAGTAAATGAAAGCTGGAAGCCGGTTTGGGGCGAGCTAGCTACCATACAAAACAATTATCAGGAACTTGCTTTAACACTTACAGATAAAAACAATACTGGCATTGTATTAAAATTAATCTATCGAGTATTTGATGGAGGTGCTGCATTTAGGTATGAATTTCCTACACAACAAAATTTAAAACATTTTATTATAGGCGATGAATTATCACAATTTAATTTGGCAGGCAATCACAAAACTTTTTGGATACCAGGAGATTTTGATACAAATGAATACAGGTATACCACTACTAAACTTACAGAAGTTGATGTAGCAAAAGCACAGCAAGAAGAAGATGCTATTTTAACAGCCATTCCTTTAGCCGTTAGCAGGGTGCAAACTCCGTTGATGATGAAAACAGATAAGGGCTTGTACATTAATATACACGAAGCAGCACTGGTAAATTATCCTGCCATGCATTTATTGATTGATAAAGAAAAATTATCACTCACTACACAATTGGTACCAGATGCGGTAGGTAATAAAGCCTATTTAATAGCCCCAGCAAAAACACCCTGGAGAACTATTATCGTAAGCGATCAGGCTACAGAAATATTGGCTTCCAAAATGATTTTAAATTTAAACGAGCCTAGTGCAATTACCAACACTTCATTTATAAAACCACAAAAATTTGTAGGTGTATGGTGGGAAATGTTTAACGGAAAATCTGCATGGGATAGTACTTCGGGCAAACATGGCGCCACCACTGCCAATGTAAAAAAATACATTGATTTTGCTTCTAAAAATGGAATAGACGCTGTATTGGTAGAAGGATGGAATAGAGGTTGGGAAGATTGGAGTGGACAATGGAAAGAAAATGTATTTGATTTTATTACACCTTATGGAGACTATGATATGAATGAACTAAGCCGTTATGCAAAAGCAAAAAAGGTAAAGATCATTATGCACCATGAAACATCAGGATCTGTTACCAATTATGAACGATATATGGATACAGCCTATCGTTATATGATTAATCATGGAATGAACAGTGTAAAATCGGGCTATGTAGGAAAAATCATTCCAAGAGGTGAATACCATGACGGGCAGTGGATGGTAAATCACTACAATAGGGTAGCCGAAAAAATGGGGGCTTATAAAATTATGTTAGATGCACATGAGCCAGTGCGCCCAACAGGCTTATCAAGAACCTATCCCAATTGGATGGCAAGTGAAGCAGCAAGAGGCAATGAGTTCAATGGTTTTAGTAGAGGTAATTTACCCGAACATGAAACCATTTTACCTTTTACCAGAATCATGGGAGGACCAATGGATTACACACCGGGTATATTTAGGATGAAATTAGATAGGTATGATAGAAACAAAAAAAACAAAGTACATACTACACTTACCAAGCAACTTGCATTGTATGTAACCTTGTATAGCCCTATTCAGATGGCAGCAGATATGCCAGAAAATTATGAAGCACATATGGATGCATTTCAATTTATAAAAGATGTAGCAGTAGATTGGGATGATACCAAAATTTTAGAAGCAGAACCTGGAGACTATATAACCACTGCAAGGAAAGCAAAGGGCAAGCAAGACTGGTTTATTGGCAGCATAACCGATGAAAATGCAAGAATAGCAACTCTTTCAATGAACTTTTTAACAGCAGGAAAAAAATATGAAGCCACTATTTATAGAGATGCCATTAATGCACATTATGATTCCAACCCAGAGGCCTATTTGATAGAAAAGCAAACAGTTGATATTAATACAGTGTTATCAATTGCAGTAGCTCCAGGGGGCGGATTTGCTATTCGATTAAAACAATTATAAAAAGAGTAAATTGCATAAATCTTTAAAATAAATAAATCATGTCTATAACTAAAGCATACGCAGCGCAGGGAGCCACCACTCCATTAACGCCATTTAATTTTGAAAGAAGAGAACCAGGAGCACATGATGTGCAAATTGAAATTTTATATTGTGGAGTTTGTCATTCGGATATTCACCAAGCAAGGGGTGAGTGGGGCAATTCTATTTTCCCCATGGTACCCGGGCACGAAATTGTAGGAAGAGTAACCAAGGTAGGCGCACATGTAAAAAACTTTGCCGTAGGTGATTTAGCAGGAGTAGGTTGTTTTGTAGATTCTTGCCGTGAGTGCCACAACTGTAAAGAAGGTTTAGAACAGTATTGCGATACAGGTATGGTAGGAACATACAATGGAGTAGAAAAAGATGGCACACCAACTTATGGTGGTTATTCTACGCAAATAGTAGTGGATGAAAAATACACATTAAGGGTATCTGATAAATTACCATTAACTGGTGTAGCGCCTTTGTTATGTGCCGGTATCACTACTTATTCTCCATTAAAACATGTAGGTGTAAAAAAAGGAGATAGAGTAGCTGTATTGGGCTTGGGTGGATTGGGCCATATGGCGGTAAAATTTGCAGTAGCATTTGGTGCAGAAGTAACTATGTTAAGTTCATCACCATCTAAAAAAGCTGATGCTGAAAGATTAGGTGCACACCATTTTGCGTTAACATCTGATGAAGCAACCATGAAGGGATTGCAAAATCATTTTGATGTGATCTTAAATACGGTTTCTGCGCAGCACGATTATATTACTTACCTCAATTTATTGCGCACCAATGGAACCATGATTGTAGTAGGTGTACCACCAGCTCCGGTTCAAATACATGCATTCCCATTGATCATGCAAAGAAGAAGTATTATTGGATCATTAATTGGCGGTATAAAAGAAACACAGGAGATGTTAGATTTTTGTGCCGAGCACAATATTGTTTCTGATGTAGAAGTAATCAAAATGGATTATATCAACGAGGCTTATGAAAGAATTTTAAAAAGCGATGTACGCTATCGTTTTGTAATTGATTTGGCTTCGTTAAAATAAATGACGATAGGATTCGAAATTAAAACGGTGTATTGTTGATTTGATACATCATCGTCAACAAGCATTTTATAGAAATAAAATATAACTACTCTTTATTTATTCAAAAGCTGCTTCAAAAAACGAAGCAGCTTTTTTTATTCATTGATAAAACGAAAAGTAAGATTTACCCTGGGCTGATGAACCAATTTAGTGGGCGGTAAACGATGCAGCCAATGCGTTTGAGTGGTTCCCTTCATTACCAGTAAACTTCCGTGTTCTAAAAATACTTCCACTTTTTCTTGGGTGGTTTTATGCTTGAATGCAAATTTTCTTTCCGCTCCAAAACTAAGTGAAGCAATAGCACCATTTTTCTTCAACTCTTTTTCAGCATCACTATGCCAGGCCATTCCTTCTTCGCCCGTATGGTATAAATTAAGCAAGCAACTATTAAATAATTCACCCGTTAATGATTCAGTTTGTTGTTTTATTTGCAGCAATAAATCATTAAAAAGCAATGCTGTTTTGGTTGTTTTAGAGTAAGTATATGGAAAAGCTTTACTACCATACCAAGCCACTTTTCTTTTGGTGACGATGCGCTTGCCATAAATGAATGCTTCATCATTTTTCCATTCAATGGTATGCATTAATTGTGCTAATAATGTATTGGCTTCCGCATGCGGAAAAATTTTTCCATAATAATTTACCACTCCGTCTTGTGGAAGTAAATTAATTGTTGCATCGGGGCCTATACTAAATAAATCCATGAAAATTAAATAGGATAAAGAGTTGGTTTAAATTGAGGAATGGTTCTGTGTTTGGTTGCTTGTTCAAAAGCATAGGCAAAAGAAATGATGGTTGATTCCTTGTATGCACTGGCAATAAATGAAAGCCCAACAGGCAAACCATGCACTGCTCCCATGGGAACCGTTATATGCGGATAGCCCGCCATTGCAGCAGGAGGACAAAAATAAAATCCAGGATCTGCATCTCCATTAACTAAATCAATGGTAGCAGCAGGGCCATAACTGGTGCCCACAATGGCATCCAATTGATTGGTGGTTAAAATAGTATCAATCATGTTACGGGCACTAGTAGATTTTGCTAAAGCTTCTTTGTATTCTTTGGAATCTAAATTGCCCTTAGCATTGCTCATTTCAATTAATTCTTGTTGAAAATAAGGCATGGCTTTAGCTGCATTCTTTTTATTGAACTCTATTAGTTCAGTCATATTTTTCACACCCTGATTTACAGTAGCAAGGTATTTATTCAACCCGTCTTTAAATTCGTAGAGCAACACCGTAAACTCAGCATCGCCCAAAGTAGCCGTTTGCTTGGTTAGTTCAATAGGCACAATCGTAGCACCTAATTTTTTAAGTGTATCAATAGCGGCTTGATACAAAGCAACCACCGATTCTTGACGGCCCTTTAAAAATGATTGCTCTACGCCAATACGTTTTCCTTTGAGTGCATCTTTTTGTAAAAATTTTGTGTAATCATTGCTGACTTTATTTACACTAGTGTTGGTGATGGGGTCTTTGCTGTCTACTCCCGTTAATGCAGCCAATAAAATAGCCGCATCCGTTACTGTTCTAGCCATGGGCCCCGCGGTATCCTGCGTAGCAGATATAGGAATAATACCAGATCGGCTTAACAAACCAACCGTAGGTTTAATACCTACAACACCACAAAATGAAGCAGGTGCAATTACCGAACCATCTGTTTCTGTACCAATAGCAATAGCACATAGATTGGCAGCAACAGCAGCTCCAGATCCTGAACTAGAACCACAGGGAGAACGATCTAAATAGTATGGATTTTTTGTTTGACCACCCCTACTACTCCAACCGCTAGAACTACGCGTACTTCTAAAATTAGCCCACTCACTTAAATTGGTTTTACCCAATAATACGGCACCTGCTTTGCGCAATTGCTCTACAATAAAAGCATCTTTAACAGCTATATTATTTTCTAGCGCAAGAGAACCCGCAGAGGTTTTCATTTTGTCGGCGGTATTGATATTGTCTTTGATTAAAACAGGAATACCATGCAAGGGTCCGCGAAGCTTTCCGTTTTTTCGTTCTTGATCGAGGGTTTCAGCAATAGCAATAGCATCGGGATTTATTTCAATAACCGAATGCAAGGAAGGTCCATTTTTATCAATCGCTTCAATGCGTTGCAGGTATTGTTCAGTTAATTTTTTTGAGGTGGTTTTACCCGATTGCATTTGTTCTTGCAATTGTGCAACGGTTATTTCATTTAATTCGAAATCATCGCTGAAAGCGGCATTGTTTAATGCGCTGTTGTTTTTGTCTGCAGAACCAACCGCAGCAGCACTATTATTGCTATTGGTATTGCAAGCCGCAGCACCAATTAAAGTGGCACCAGTTGCAGCAGCTGCTGTTACACCAAAACCAGCGAGGGAACTATTTTTTAAAAATTTTCTTCTGTTCATGGGAAAATTATTTTAACAAATGATAATAAGCTATTACAATATTACAACCATCCTTGTTGTTTATACCAATCAATTGTGTGAATTAATCCTTGTTGTAAGGGATAATCTGGAACAAAGCCCAGGGCTTTTAAAGGGCTTGCATCAACGGCCCAGTTATTGGCTTCAAATTCATTGAGGCGTTCACTATTGAAAATGGGCGTGCTGCCTTTTAGCTTACCAATTTGATCGGCTATTTTGGCGCATATTCGGGCAAGTGTAACAGGCACTATCAGTTGAATGGTTTTTTTAGCCAATATATTTTTTACCATTCCGTTGAATTCGGTTGCAGCATAATTCATTGTATCGGAAAGTAATAAAGCAGTGTTTACTATGGGTACATCAATGCTTAAAAAAACCGCTTTGCAAACATCAGCCACATGAATAAAACTCAATTGCTGTTGCTTGTTGCCAATAAATAATTCAATGCCCTGATTGATTGATTTGATCAATACCAATAAATCTTTTTCACGCGGACCATATACTGTAGTAGGATGTAAAATAACAAACGGAAAATCAGGAGTTTGCTGTAAAAACTGTTCTGCTGCCAATTTGCTTTTTCCATAAGCCGTAACAGGGGCTTGTTTTTGCGCAATAGTAATGGGTGCTCCACCTACAACACCAGGCCCATAAGAAGCCAAGCTGCTGATGAAAATAAATTTATTGGGCGTTAACCCAGTATTGATTAAAGCCTGTACAAAACGTTGTGTATTGCCCAGGTTCACATCAAAATAAGCTTGCGGAAAAATAGATTTAGTAAGGCCCGCCACATGCACAACAAAATCAAAACGCCCATATTCTTTTGCGCATGTACTCAATTGATTTTCTAATACCAATTGATTGCTAAAATCTAATTCTAGTAAATATAAATTAGCATGATTAAGATATGCTTTGCTACTGCTATTACGAACACCAGCAAAAGTTGTGTAGCCTTTTTGCAAAGCCGTTTCAACTAAAAAACTGCCTATAAAACCACTGGCACCCGTTATTAAAATATTCGGCATTGTTGGCAGTATTAAGATAGCTGTTTAATAAAGCATCTTCTGCGTTTGTGTTGGCGCGCATCAAAATCGTCCCATATAGATTGCACTTTGGTATTCTCTTCTAACTCGGGGTTAGACTCTGCAATTACTATTCCATTGCGATTGAAAGCTTCATTGGTTTGTTGCAATACCAATGCATTCACGCCCTTGCCTTGATAAGCTTTATCAATACCCACCAATAGCATATCGGCTTCGTTGTTTTTCTTTAATGCTTTCAACAAGTGAATAAAACCAAAAGGAAATAAACTACCCTTGGCTTTTTGTAAAGCTGCAGATAAAGAAGGCATGGTAATACCCACCGCAACCAGCTTATCGTTTTTATCAGCAATTAAAATGATGAACTCCGTTTTTATCATGGAGAAATACATTTTGGTATAGTAACTGATTTGTTTATCGGTTAATTCTACCACGCCATATAAATCGGAATAAGTTTCGTTGATGAGTTGAAAAATTTGTTTGGCATAAGGCAATAAGTCTTTGGCCTTTTTAAATTTTACAATCTTTAACTGATATCTTTTTTTAACCAGCTCGGCAATTTTGTGAATCTTATCAGCGGTTTTAGCAGGCACGTTTACTCTATATTCTACCCAGTCTACATCTTTAGCGTAGCCCAGTGCTTCCATCATTTTAGGATAATAGGGGTAGTTGTAAATAGTAGCCATAGTGCCACGTTCTTCAAAACCTTCTACCAACATTCCTTCATAATCTAAATCGGTAAAACCAAGTGGA
The DNA here is from genome assembly GCA_008080615.1 of Chitinophagaceae bacterium. GTDB lineage: Bacteria > Bacteroidota > Bacteroidia > Chitinophagales > Chitinophagaceae > Sediminibacterium. The sequence continues at coordinate 7,439 of VIKJ01000013.1, forward strand.
CCATGCACTGCAGTAAGGTTTTTTTCTTTGGCCCAATTTTCTACCGTATTCAATAAAGCCCTTGCTACTTCTATGTTATCAATAAAATCTATCCAACCAAAGCGCAGGTATTTATTGTTCCATTTTTCAACATAAGCTTTATGATAGATGCCCGCAATGCGGCCCACCACTTTATTGTTTTGATACGCCAACCAATACTTGGCTTCGCAATGATCAAATGCAGGATTTTTTTTAGGATCCAATGTATTGGCTTCATCAAAGCGAAGCGCCGGCACATTGTATGGATTGTTTTTATACAATTCATAGGGCAAATCAAGAAACGCGTTCATGAGTTTCTTGTTCGTTACTTCTACAATTGATATTTCCATTGGTATAAATTAGATATTAAGCCACAGAAGCGTGCCGTTGCACATTCAGCTCATTGGCTACCAATACAATTTTTTCTAACGCCATATTCAATTGCTCCTTGGTATGCGTTGCCATAATACTCATTCTAATTAAAGAAGAATCACTTTTAACAGCAGGCGAAACAACCGGATTTACAAAAACGCCTTCTTCGAACAAGCGTTGCGTAAATTGAAAGGTTAAGAAATTATCGCGGATATATATTGGAATGATGGGAGATTTAGAATGACCCATATCAAAGCCAAGTTCATTAAGAGCATTCACCATGTAATTGGTGTTATCCCATAAAGCTTTTAGGCGTTCGGGTTCGCGCTTAATTATTTTCAGTGCAGCTAAAGCAGCAGCAGCAACAGAAGGCGGCGTGCTGGCACTAAAAATCATGGGGCGGGCATTGTGCTTAATAAAGTTGATGATGTTTTTGTTGCCCGCAACATATCCCCCGAGCGAAGCGAGAGATTTACTAAACGTACCCACTATTAAATCTACTTCATTGGTTAATCCAAAATGATCGGCCGTACCTTTTCCTTCCTCACCCAATACACCTAAAGAGTGTGCATCATCTACCATCACCAAAGATTTGTATTGCTTAGCCAAGCGAACAATTTCAGGAAGATTACAGATATCTCCTTCCATGCTAAAAATACCATCTACCACAATCATTTTAATTCTGTCTTCAGCAACTGTTTTTAGTTTCTGTTCTAGATCGCGCATATCATTATGCGCATATTTCAACACTTTAGAAAAACTCAAACGAGCACCTTCAATAATAGAAGCATGATCTAATTCATCTAAAAATATAACGCCATTGCGGCCAGTTAGGGCAGAAACAGCACCCAAATTGGTTTGAAAACCAGTAGTAAATGTTAAGGCAGATTCTTTGCCTAAATAAGTAGCCAATTCTTTTTCTAGCTCAATATGAACGCTAGAAGTCCCGTTTAAAAAACGAGAACCAGAGCAGCTGCTACCAAAACGCTCAATAGCATCTTTTGCAGCTTTCAACACTTCGGGATGGTTGGTAAGGCCCATATAACTATTAGAGCCAAACATGAGTACTTTTTTACCCCCAATTTGAACTTCGGTATCATGATTTTCTTCAATCGGCCTAAAATAGGGGTAAACACCCGCATTTTTAAGATCGTCGGGCGCAGTGAATGATTTAATTTTTTCTAATAATTGCTCTTGTACCATCCGCAGTTAACATTTTAATAATACACTTCTTGCATGAATGTAAGAAAACATTCCACGCGAAGGTACGAACTGTAAAATAAACGGCCATTTACACCTAAAAATGAGGGTTTAGAAGATAAAATCTTCCACAAAATCCTTAAAATAACGGTCTAAATCAGGTTTGGAATAATTGGCCATGCACCTCCACTCATTGGCCTTGGCAAAAAATACTTCTATGGCTGCTGGGTTGGGGAATATTTTATAATCCATTTTATCGCTCTCAATGGTGATATAGCCTGGGTAATAATAGAGCATACCCAGTTCTTTGCAATAATCCATGGTTTTGAGCATCAGGAACTTGCCCAAGCTGTATTTACTGTAATCAGGATGGTAAAAGTTGAGGATGGCCATGGAAGATGTATGTCCAAGGTCAAAATAGCCTACAGCAATTAATTCATCCCCGTCATGCACGGTAGTCATCCAAGAATTAAAGGGATTGATAGATTGATCATCTTCCAGCATACAATCGCGGCAGGTAGGGTAATGCTCAAAATTGATATGTTCCCGATAGAGGCTATAGAGGTCTTCTATTTCGGGAGTTATTTGTGCGGGTTGATAGGAAACTTTGAATTGGGCGCATTTACGGCGAATTTTATTGGCAGAACGGCTGTTGAGTGATCCATTTAGTAAGGTTCTAAGCCAAAATACCGCAGTAAAGCAACCCCGCTGATTGGGGTCTTGCTCGTTATCGAGAAAAATTTGAAAAGCGGTGAAGAGTATATTTTTAAATCTAAAGAATCCCCTTTCCAAGTAATTGTCTAATCCTTCACCAATAAAATTTTCGGGGCCTGGTAGCGTAAAACGATCGGACATTGGACAAATTTAACAAAAATAATCTTTGACGATGGGGCCAAAGCGATTGAGGCTTATGCGGATAAAGGCTTCCCAACATGAAAAATAAAGTCGCCGATATTTTAATTAATTTAGAGCAAATAGAAATGCATGAGTTCATTATCAATATCCGCCTGCATCATTGGTTTTATTAGGATTGTTAAATATGTTTTAGATACCAGCTTTCCGGTGAAAAATGACGAAGCAGCTAAAGACTTTTTGATTGATTTTTGTGACTATGGGGGGAATAGGAATTAGGGAAATAAGTGATTTTTCTGAGAATCTTAACTGTCGAATTATTTTTTGCAGCCCCATCCCCAAATATGACTAATCCACCCCTTCCTTCCCTCACCCATTTACGCTGTATATTCACCTAATTAGTGGGTTTTATAAGCTTTTTGCTATAGTTTATAATTACCTTTATGGATACCCCTTTCATCCCATATAATATACCCCAAGTATTTTTTATGTATGACCAGGATCAACTACTAAACAAGAGAATACGCTTTGCTGCCATTCTGTGCTCAGTGATAATTATTGCCTTGCTTAGTATAGTGGAAATAGGGTTGATGATTGGGTTAGAAAATCTTACCAGCCTTGGTGAAAATATTTCCCCAATGCCAGAGGAAGCCGCACTACTATTTTTTATGTTGAGTGTTTCCTCTATTCTCTTATCTACAAACCCTTCAAATAAATACGCGCAAAATGCCATCATATTTATTTGCATTTTTGTTATACTCGTATCCTTTATTACCCTAATTGATATCGCAACCAATTATCATTTAAATTGGAGTAATTTTATTAAAAGAGATTCCTTTTTTGTTAATGGAATTGTTATAGGAAGAATGGCCAACTTGGGTGCCGTTTGTTTTATATTAGCAAGTATCACTCAGCTATTAATATTAAAGAATAAGCAACGGGTAGCTGTATATTTTAATACTATCGTGCTATGTATTGCCTATTTGATTTTAATAGGCTACCTATATGGTGTGCCCTTTTTTTTAGGAGATGGAAATATTCCCATGCCATGGTCTTCCAGCTTACTATTTTTTATACTTTCTATCGGCCTTATTTTTGCAGCTGGTAAAGATTATGCGCCAATTAGTTTTTTTATTGGAAATTCTACTAGGGCGGTAATGATGCGAAATTTAATTCCTGTTATTATTATCATCACTTTGGTGCAAAATTTTATAGATGTCTATTATTTTCATGAACAAAGCAGATCAGGGGCTTTTTTCTCTGGCTTAATTGATATTGTAAAAATGACTGTTCTAGGGTTGGTTATTTCTATCGTATCTAAGAGAGTAGGTAATGGTATTGATACAATTATTGGCGAACTTACTTTGTATAAAAGCAAAGTAAATCAACTTTCACAAGCTGTTGAAAATAGCCCTGTAACCATTATCATTTCCGATTTAGCAGGCAATATTTTATACACTAATAAAAAATTTGTAGAAGTATCTGGCTATAGTTCTGAAGAAGTGATTGGTAAAAATCCTAGGATATTAAAATCGGGCCATACTTCCGATGCAGAGTATAAACTACTTTGGGAATCTATTGCCCAGGGTAAAAGTTGGAAAGGTGAATTTCATAATAAACATAAAAAAGGATCATTTTATTGGGAGTCTGCCGCTATCTATCCAATTAAAAATGGCGAGGATGAAGTGGTACAGTTCTTAGCTATTAAAGAAGATATTACAGAACAGAAAAAAGTAAATACTAAACTTAAAAATATTGCCTGGCAACAAAGCCAT